>NZ_JBSFTE010000009.1:0-233872 GCF_053590565.1 Micromonospora sp. NPDC003197
ACCAATCAAATAGATCAGCCGGCCGGGGTTCAAACATAACTTGGCACTGGCTTATCAAGCACCCTGTTGAGTTCTCAAAGAACAAACACACACCAGAAAACCGACCCGAACCTTCAAGCCTGCCCTCTGGGGCTTCAGTTGTTTTCCGCTCCCGCCGTTTCCGCCGGGCGCTTTCAGTACTTTACCTTACCGCTTTCGTCTGTCAAATCCGGTCTCGACCGGATCCTTCTCGCTAGAGCGGTTTGGTCATTCCACAGATCAGCGCGGCGAATTTCGCCGTTGCTATTTCTCTGGAATTTGCAGGCCGTTCTCTCGGCGGTCCAACTTAACCGCTCGCTCGCCCGGTGCCCTGCCGACCTGCAACCATACATGGTCGGTCTCGCAACTCCAAATCGACCCGCACTCCGGATCGCTGGTGTCGCACCGCCCACCCAGCCCCACCGGCGGTTACCCGCTTAGGTCTGGAGGTCGTCCCTCAGGCCGGCCTTCTCGGCGTCTTCGCGCCGTTTCGTCCGTATCCCTGCGGGCAGAGAGAAAGTTACGCGGCGGACGGAATGATCGTCAAATCCGCCCGCCGCGTTCCGCGTCACACCAGCGATGTCCGACTATCCCACCAGCTCGACACCAGCGAAGGTGCGCTTTCCCCGCCGTAGGACAAGGAACCGACCATGCAGCAAGGCCTCTGGCGTCACCACCGCGTCGACGTCCGACACCCGCTCGTTGTTGACGTACGCACCGCCCTCGGTGATCGCCCGCCGGGCCTCGTTCTGGCTAGCCACCAGCCCGGACTCCTTGAGTAGCGTCGCCACCGGAGCCAGCTCGGTCAGCTGCACCAACCCAGCCTCGGACAACGCCGCTCGAAGAGTCTCCGGGGCCAGCTCGTCCAACGAGCCCCGCCCGAACAAGGCCTGACTCGCCGCCACCGCTTGCCGGGTCTCCTCCTCGCCGTGCACCAGCGTGGTCAGCTCCTCGGCCAACGCCCGCTGGGCGATCCGAGCCGCCGGTCGATCCGCCGTCGCCTTCTCCAACTCCTCGATCTCCTCACGGGACCGGAAGCTGAAGTAGCGCAGGTACCGGGCCACGTCGCGGTCGTCGGCGTTGATCCAGAACTGGTAGAAGGCGTACGGGCTGGTCATCTCCGGATCCAGCCACACCGCCCCACCCTCGGTCTTGCCGAACTTGGTGCCGTCGGCCTTGGTCACCAACGGGGTCACGAAGGCCTGGACCGGGCCGGCCCCACGCCGCCGGACGTAGTCCACCCCGGCGGTGATGTTGCCCCACTGGTCGGAACCGCCGAACTGCACCGTGCACCCGTGCCGGCGGTGCAGTTCGAAGAAGTCATTGGCCTGGAGCAGCTGGTAGCTGAACTCGGTGAAGCTGATGCCGGCGTCCAGTCGGGCCTTGACCACCTCGCGGGCGAGCATCCGGTTGACTGGGAAGTGCTTACCGACGTCGCGGAGGAATTCCACCACCGACATCTCGCCGGTCCAGTCCAGGTTGTTGACCATCGTGGCAGCATTCGCCCCGGTGTACGCCATGAACGGCGACAGCTGCTCGCGGATCCGATCCACCCAGCCGGCGACCACCTCGGGCGGGTTGAGCACTCGCTCGCCCGCCTCCTTGGGGTCACCGATCTGACCGGTCGCGCCTCCCACCAGCAGCAGCGGTCGGTGCCCGGCGCGCTGCAGTCGACGGGCGGTCAAGACCTGCACCAAATGGCCGACGTGCAGGCTCGGCGCGGTCGGGTCGAAGCCGACATAGAACGTCACGGCACCCCCGGCGAACTGCCTCTGCAGCTCATCGAGGTCGGTGGAGTCCTGGATCAGGCCCCGCCACCGGAGGTCGTCGATCAGTTGATCCCCGCCGTCAGGTCCGGCGGGAGTAAGGCTGCTATCGGTCACGCTGAGGATTCTCCCCCATCCGGCCGGTTCGGCCGCACCCGGTTTGGCAGGTCAGCCCGGTGCACCACCCGGCGTGACCGGCTAACCCCGGAGGCTGGCCAGCAATCTCCAGCACACCGCGTTTCGTTGCATGAGCGAGGAGCTCACGCAGTAAGTACTTACTGAGCAATTAGCAATGGGGGCATAGCGGAGGCTGATGCGCCTCAACGGGCAAGACACCACTGGAGATGCCGCCAAACCATGCCGGCGGCTGGCAGATCGCTAGGCGACGCTGGAGAGGCCGGTGCGGAACAACCGGAACGCCTGGTCGGCGTCGCGAACGGCCTGCGGATAGATTTCGTCGGCACTGCGTCCGTCAGCGAGCCAGTGCCAGTTGCGTCGGGCGAGAATGCGTTGCCCGGACACCACCTGGCCGGCCATCAGTCGTGCCACGAGGTCGGCCAGGCCCGCCTCGACGAGCGCCTCAGCCAGGGCCAACTCGTCCTGCTCGGCGTGTTGCCCGATTCTGGTCACCAGGCTGGGGGTGGCAAAGACCATCCGATGGAAGGCCAGCACCTCGGCATCGTCGTTCAGGCCGGTTACCGGATCCCGGCGGTCAAGCCCGTCACGAAAGTGCCGATGCAACGCGGCCAGCGGCGCCTCGTTGGGCTTGCGGCCCCGTACCACCCGGGCGGATTCTCCCCGGTGGTCGGCGATCCGATGCAGGACCAGGTCCTCCTTGGTGGCGAAGTACTTGAAGAGCGTGGGCTTGGACACCTCCGCGGCGGCCGCCACCTCCGCCACCGATACCCGGTCGAATCCCCGCGCCAGGAACAGCGAGATCGCCGCCGCCGAGATCGCCTGATGGGTGCGTTCCCGCTTGCGCTCACGAAGTCCGGCCGGTGTCTGCACGGCAGAAACCGTAGCACCTCGTAGACACGGTCAATAACTTTGCGCAGTGAATTTCTTAACCGGGTAAGGTTTTGCGGCCCGAGCCCGTCGCCCGTCGAAAGGCCCACCATGACTCCTCCCGACGCTCGCCACCGTGATCACACGCCTGATCAGGCCGGACTGGGCCCGGACCTCGACCGCGAACTCGCCGACGAACGCCGATATCTGTCCGCCGCGCGGGCGGCGCTGGAGCTGCTGCTGAACACCACCCGGATACGGGTTGCCACCGGGGCGGAGATCGCCGGCGACGGCTACACGGCCGAGACCCTCGGCCGGATGCTGCGCGGTCAGGCGAAGGCACTGGCCGAGGAGCCGGAGAGCCCGCTCTATTTCGGCCGACTCGACTTCGGCAGCACGCCAGCCGCCGGCGAGCACGACGGACAGCGCTACTACATCGGTCGACGACACCTGACCGATCCCGCCGGCACGCCACTGGTGCTCGACTGGCGGGCCCCCGTGTCCCGGTCGTTCTACCAGGCCAGCGCGACCGATCCGCAGGGCGTACGGACCCGCCGCCGATTCGGCTGGACCACCCGCAGGAACCTTCCGGCGGAGCTGACCGGATTCGAGGACGAGCACCTGGACCGACCGGCGGGGCACCTCCCCGAGGAGAGTGAACTCAGCGGGCTGGTGACAGCCGAAATCGAGCGCCCCCGGGTCGGTCCGATGCGGGACATCGTGGCGACCATCCAACCGGAGCAGGACCGGTTGGTGCGTACCGGGCTGGAGGAGTCACTGTGCGTGCAGGGCGCACCGGGCACCGGCAAGACGGCGGTGGGGCTGCATCGGGCGGCGTACCTGCTCTACACCTATCCGCGCCGGCTGAACCGTTCCGGACTGCTGGTCCTCGGCCCGAACACCGCCTTCATCGGCTACGTCTCGGGCGTACTGCCGGCACTCGGCGAGGTCGACATCCGGCAGGCCACCCTGGACGACCTGCTGGCCCGACACCCGGTCCGGTCGGTCGACAGCACTCCGGCTGCCGAGATCAAACACGACGTACGGATGGCAACCGTCCTGCACCGCGCGCTGTACGCCCACCTGACCGAACCGACCGAACCGCTGACCGTGCCGGACGGGTCGTACCGCTGGCGGGTCTCCACCGAGGCGCTACGCCGACTGACCGTCGAGGTACGCCGCGCAGGGCTCCCCTACAGCCTGGGGCGGGAACGGCTACGCGCCCGTACGGTGGCCCTGCTGCAACGGCACGCCGAGACCCGGGAAACCCCCAGTGCCGCCTGGGTACGCCGGATGAGCCGCTGCCGTCCGGTCACCGCGTTCCTCGACGCGGTGTGGCCCGCCGTACGCCCCGAGGAACTGGTCGCGTCGCTCCTCGGTGAGCCGGCGGTGCTCGCCCGGGCCGTCGACGGCGTGTTGACCGCTGACGAGCAGGCCACGATCCACTGGCGGCGGCCGGTCAAGGCGCGCAGCGCGGCGTGGACCAGTGCGGACCTGGTGCTGATCGACGAGGCCGCCGGACTGATCGAGCACCCGGAGCAGTTCGGGCACATCGTCGTCGACGAGGCGCAGGACCTCTCCCCGATGCAGTGCCGGGCGATCGCCCGACGGAGCGCACACGGCTCACTCACCGTGCTCGGGGACCTGGCCCAGGCAACCACCCCGTGGGCGGCCCGGACCTGGGCGGACCAACTCGTCCACCTTGGCAAGCCGAAGGCACCGGTGCTGCCGCTGACCACCGGTTTCCGGGTCCCCGCCGCCGTGGTCGAGTTGGCGAACCGGCTGCTCGCCGTACTCGACGTGGACGTGCCGGTGTCCCGCTCGCTCCGTACCGACGGACAGTTGCGCATCGAGCGGGTCGCCGACCTGCCGGCGGCCACGGTGGCGGCCGTACGCGCCGCGCTGGAGCAGCCGGGTTCGGTCGCTGTGATCGCCGCCGACCGGGACCTGCCCGCGCTGACCGAAGCGCTGCGTACGGCCGGTGTCGACACCACGACCGCCGACCAGGCGGACGGCTCCGCCCGGGTGACCGTGTTGCCGGCGACCCTGGCCAAGGGCCTGGAGTACGACCATGTCGTCGTCGTGGAGCCGGCCGCCATCGTGGCGGCCGAACCACGCGGGGCGTACCGGCTCTACGTGGTGTTGACCCGGGCCGTCTCCCGGCTCGACATCCTGCATACCCGCGGGCTGCCCGCCCCGCTCGAGAGCTGACCGGGCTAGGCACGGCCCCATCGGGGTGGCGTGCGTGAAGGAAAGTGACACCCCTTGCAGCGATCGAGGCACTTAACTGCATTGCTGCCACGATTCGGCATCGCCGCTGTGGCAGTCGCGGCCCTGGCCGCCGGGGCATTCGCCGCCCTGGTGCCCGGACCAGCCTCGGCAGCGTCCCTGGTCGAATGCGAAAGCGAGATGGGCTACTGGGACTGCTACCTCCCCAGCGGGCTCAGCAGTCAGCGCTGGTACTACGACGGCGTGCTGCTGCCCGACGCCAACGACCACTCCTCCACCGGCGGCACCTGCACCCCCGGTACGAGTCACGGCGTACGGGTGACCTTCTCCGGTGGCCGGTCGTCGACGAACTTCACCTGCCAGTGACGTACCCCCTCGCCTGGTCGTCCGCGCTGCCCCGGCGGTCGGCGCGGCCGGCCGGCGATGGGCGTGAGACCAGCCCCACCGCAGTCACCTCCGCTGCTGTCGCAGCTTCCGCCGATACTCCCCCGACCGCTTCACTGGAGGCTTGCCGAGCACGTCAAGACACTCCATATGCCCGATTTATATAGAGATGCGAACTCTATGCATCATACTTTCGGCTAGACTTTGGCCGGACGATCAGGTTATGGTTTGGCTCTGAACGGCTTAGTAAGCGATGCGTACGCATTCCTTTTCCGTGGACGGGGTGCAGGGAGGACCAACATGACCACACCGACGAAGACTGATCGGGCCACCGACACCCAGACCAGCAATGCGAACGTCGACCTCGACCCGAACGCGCTTACCGACAGCGCCAGCGACCTGCTACACGCCATGGCCGCGCTTCCCGCGAAGCACCCGTCCCGCGCCGCGCTGCGGGACCGGGCGATCCAGGCCTGGCTGCCGCTGGCCCAGCATCTGGCCAACCGCTACAGCGGACGCGGAGAGCCCACCGACGATCTGGTCCAGACCGCCGCGATCGGTCTCATCAAGGCCATCGACAAGTTCGACCCCAGTCGGGGCGTCGACTTCGCCGGCTACGCGATCCCCACGATCATCGGTGAACTCAAGCGCCACTTCCGGGACCGTACCTGGGACATCCGGGTACCGCGCCGGCTACAGGAGCTGCGGCTGAGCATCTCCGAGGCCAACAGTTCCCTGCTCCAGACGCTCGGGCGCTCGCCGACGGTCGCCGACATCGCCGCCCACCTCAACCTCACCGAGGAGGAGGTGCTGGAAGGGCTGGAAGGCGCCCGTGCCTACAACGCGGTCTCCCTCTCCACCCCCACCGGCGATGGAGAGCGCGCGACCGAACTTGGCGACATGCTGGGCGGCGAGGACGGCGAGTTCGAACTGGCCGAGCTGCGGGTGGCGCTCGGGCCGGCGCTGGCCACCCTGGACGAGCGTGAGCAGCGCATCCTCACCCTGCGCTTCTACGGCAACCTGACCCAGTCGCAGATCGCCGAGCAGATCGGCGTGTCCCAGATGCACGTCTCCCGACTGCTCGCCCGCGCCCTGACCAAGCTGCGGGGGCAGCTCAGCGAGGCGTTCTGATCCACCCATATGGTGACCTGAAGACCGGTCACTGAACCACCACCGAAGTCTTGACCGGGTGGCCGGCCCTGGGGGGAGCCGCGCCACCCGGTCCTTTCGTGTCCTGGTGCCGCCCGGTGCGACACTGGCCGGATGCTCGCCGACGCCTCGACCGACCTGCCTGTCCGTCAGGTTCTGCCGGCGGTGACCTCGATGCTGCAAGACAGCGGAGCCGCCGTACTGGTCGCCCCACCCGGCACGGGCAAGACGACGCTGGTGCCGCCGGCCCTCGCCGAACAGTTCCCCGGGCGCATCGTGGTCGCCCAGCCCCGGCGGGTCGCCGCCCGCGCCGCCGCCCGCCGGATGGCCGCGCTCCTCGGCGAACCGGTCGGCACCACCGTCGGGTACGCGGTACGTGGGGATCGGCGCACCGGACCGGACACCCGGATCGAGGTGGTCACCACCGGTCTGCTCGTCCAGCGGCTGCAACACGACCCCGAACTGAGGGGCACCGACGTAATCCTGCTCGACGAGTGCCACGAGCGGCAGCTCGACTCCGACCTGGCGCTCGCCTTCACCGCCGAGGTACGCGCCACACTCCGGCCGGACCTGCGCCTACTCGCGGCCTCCGCCACCGTCGAATCGGACCGGCTGGCCGTGATCCTCGGCACCCCACAGCAGCCGGCACCCGTCATCCGAGTCGAGTCAGTCGGGCATCCGGTCACCACCATCTGGGCATCACCACCGGGTCCGGTCGACCCGCCGTACGGACTTCGGGTCGATCCCCGGCTGCTCGACCACGTGGCCGCGACCGTACGCCGGGCGGTGCGCGAGGCCGACGGCGATCTGCTCGTCTTCCTACCCGGCGGCGGTGAGATCGACTCGGTGTACCGACGCCTGGCCGACCTGCGTGACCGCATCGACCTGCTGCCCTTGCACGGACGCCAGTCGAGTCGGGACCAGGACGCCGCACTGCGCCCCGGAACCCGCCGCCGGGTGGTGCTCGCCACTGCGGTGGCGGAGAGCAGCCTGACCGTTCCCGGGGTACGGGTGGTGGTCGACGCCGGACTGAGCCGGACCGCCCGTACCGATTTGGGTCGTGGTCTCGGTGCCTTGATCACGGTGCCGGTCTCCCAGGCGTCGGCCACCCAGCGCGCCGGCCGGGCCGGCCGGGAGGGACCGGGGGTGGTCTACCGGTGCTGGTCCGCCGCCGGGCACGACCGGCTGGCACCGTATCCGGAGCCGGAGATCGCCGTCGCCGACCTGACCTCGTTCGCGCTGCAACTCGCCTGCTGGGGCCATCCCGAGGCCACCGGACTGGCGCTACCGGACCCACCACCAGCAGCAGCCATGCGGGTAGCCCACACGACCCTCCTGGCGCTCGGCGCGGTCGACCAAGACGGTCGGGTAACACCACGCGGCCGGGCCATCGCCGCAATCGGGGCGCACCCGCGGCTGGCCCGGGCACTGCTGGATGGTGCCGAGCGGGTCGGCACGCAGCGCGCCGCCGAGGTTGTCGCCCTGCTCTCCGACGAGGTGGGTGCTGGCGGCGGTGACGATCTGGTGGCGAACTGGCGCCGGCTACGCACCGGTGTCGATGCCGCCGCAACCGCACGGTGGCGGGCCGAGGTCCGTCGCCTCCGGAATGCCGCCGAGTCCGCCGAGTCGACAACGCGGGCCGACGGGTCACTCCGACAGGTCGACCCCGCCGACGCGGCGCTACCCGACGACCTCGCCGCTGGGCTACTGGTCGGCCTCGCCTATCCGGAACGGCTCGCCCTGGTCCGTCAGCCGGGAGGTACGTCATATCTGATGGCCGGCGGAACGGCGGCGGACCTGCGGCCCGGCTCGGCGCTGATCGGGGCAAAGTGGCTCGCGATCGCCGTGGCCGATCGGGCACCCGGTCGCAGTGGTGCCCAGATCCGGCTGGCCACGGTCGTTGACGAAGGCACCGTCCGGGAGGCGGGCGCGGCCCTGCTCCATGCCGAGCAGGAGGTCGCCTGGTCCGGCGACGATGTGGTGGCCCGGGACGTGGAACGGCTCGGGGCGCTGATCCTGGCCGAGCGGCCACCCGCACGGCCGAACCGGGAGCGGATCGTCGACGCGCTGCTCGACGGGCTGAACCGGATCGGTCTCTCCCTGCTGCCCTGGTCGACGTCGGCGAATTCGCTGCGCGCCCGGCTGGCCTTCTGCCGACAGGCGTACGGCGATCCATGGCCGGAGGTGACCGACGAGGCGCTGCTCGCCGCTGCCCGGCAGTGGCTGGCCCCGGAGCTGGCCACTGCCCGGCGTCGCGCCGACCTGGGCCGGGTCGACGTGGTCGCGGCGCTGCGCCGGCTGTTGCCCTGGCCGCAGGCCGCCCGGCTCGATGAACTCGCACCCGAGCGAATCGGCGTACCGAGCGGTTCTCAGCTACGGGTGGACTACAGCGATCCCGGGGCACCGGTCCTGGCGGTGAAGCTCCAGGAGACCTTCGGCTGGCGTGCCGCGCCCCGGCTCGCCGAGGGCCGGGTTCCGGTCCGGCTGCATCTGCTGTCGCCGGCCGGGCGGCCGGTGGCGGTCACCAGCGACCTCGAATCGTTCTGGCGTACCGGCTATGCCCAGGTCCGGGCGGAGCTACGGGGCCGGTATCCGCGCCACCCGTGGCCGGAGGATCCGACTACCGCCGTACCGACCCGCCGGGTCCAGCCGCGCCGTCAGTGATCAGCTGGCCGGGCGTTCACCGGCTTCGGCGGTGACGTCCCCGACCACGACGGTGATGTTGTCCGGGCCGCCGGCCCGCAGGGCGAGATCCACCAGGCGTTCGGCGCACGCCTGCCGGTCCGGGTAGGAGATGAGGGCCTCGGCGAGGGTGTCCGCCCGCACCACGTTGGATAGGCCGTCGCTGCACAGCAACCACCGGTCCCCCGCAATGGGCACCATCGTCGAGTAGGTGGGAGCTACATCCTCACCCTGTAACGCCTGGGTAACCACCGCCCGACGTGGATGACTGCTCGCCTCCTCGAGGCTGATCAGCCCCTCGTCGACCAGCATCTGGACGAAGGTGTCGTCCCGGGTGATCTGCTTCAGTACACCGTCGCGCAGCAGGTAGGCCCGGGAGTCGCCGACGTGGGCCAGGGCCAAGCAACTTCCGGTACGGGCAAACAGCAGTGCGGTCAGGGTGGTGCCCATTCCCTGGCGCTCCGCGTCCTCTGCCACTGCTGCCCGAATCCGGGCACTGGCTGTCTGGACCGCCTCCTGCAACCGCGCCACCAGGGCGTCCTCAGGTGTCTCCACGTCCAAGGGGGAAATCGCCTCAATGGCGATCGTGCTGGCCAGGTCGCCAGCGGCCATGCCCCCCATCCCGTCGGCGACTGCGAGAAGCCATGGTCCGGCATGCACCGAGTCTTGGTTTCCGCTCCGAATCAGGCCACGGTGGCTCACCGCCGCGGAACGCAGCTTCAGGGTCATGGCACGCAGCCTGCCAAACGGAACGCGAGATGTCTCTAGTAGATCACCGTGGCGTGACATTGACCAAACAAAAGTAACGATAAGTCACTAGATGGTGGCACGTAGCGATATGCGTGTCACGAATATGCTGATCTACGGCCGCCTGGCACATCGCCGCCCCGCCGATCATGAACTGGACGGGAGGGCCCCTCGACCAGGCCCCTTCGCCGCATTTCGCCCCCTGGCCAGGCCATCGTTACGGATACTCAGCTTTACAGCGGGGCGACGAGAGAAGCGATCATGAATCGGGCTGGGAACATTGCGCTGGCGATGGGTGTCGGGTACCTACTCGGGCGACGACGCAAGCTGCGGACCGCGCTCGTCCTGGGAGTGGCGGCAGCTACCGGTCGACTCGGCAAAGGGCCGGCGGCACGTCTGCTCGACGGCCGATCCGATGGCGAAACGGCCGGAAAGACGGCGGGTGGGGGTGGCCCCCTGAACCGGCTCGGCAACGCGGGCAAGGCCGCCGCTCGTACCGCCATCGGGAAACCGGTCGACCTCCTCACCGAACGACTCAACGCCAGCGCCGAGGCACTGCGCGAAGGAGGAAGGTCGAGGCGGGAGGACGGGTCGAACCAGGGTGGCCCGCAGGCTGGTCGGACAGGGGGAACCGAATGAACCAGCGGTCGAACCCGTCGACCGGCGATTCGGTCACCGAGAAACTCCTCGACGGACTGCACAACCTGATCAGCGCGGCAGGTGAACGTACCGCGTCGATGCTCAGCGACCGGATCGGCGCAGTCACCAACCGACTGACCGACTACGCCGGCACGAGCGATGGTGCCGGCCACGCCGCAGCCGCAGCGGCCGGTCAAAAGCTGAAGGAAGGCGGCTCGCCGGTCAACGCGGCACTGAATGCTGGGCTGGCGGGTGGCCGGGAACAACTCCACCGGACGTTCGGCCACGACCACCGGGACCATCGGGAGAAGCGTCGGACCACCAGGGTCACCGACATCGTCGAGTCGATAGACGTGGGAGTACCGGTCCGGGTCGCCTACAACCAGTGGACGCAGTTCGAGGACTTCCCCAGCTTCATGAAGAAAGTCGAAGGTGTCGAGCAGGAGTCCGATGAGCGGCTCACCTGGAAGGCGCAGGTGTTCTGGTCCCACCGGAAATGGGAATCCACCATCCTCGAACAAGTGCCTGACGAGCGCATCGTCTGGCGGTCCCACGGGGACAAGGGGGCCGTCGACGGCACCGTGAGCTTTCACGAGGTCACACCGGACCTGACCCGCATCCTGGTCGTCCTTGAGTACCACCCGCACGGACTCATCGAACGCACCGGCAACCTGTGGCGGGCACAGGGCCGCCGGGTCCGCCTCGAACTCAAACGGTTCGTCCGACATGTCATGACAGAGACCCTGCTCCGACCCGACCAGGCGCAGGGCTGGCGTGGTGAAATCCGCAACGGCCAGGTCGTCCAAGACGATGCGGCTGCACGCCGCCAAGAGCAGGCCGAAGCCGAGTGCGCCGACGCTTCGGCAACGAACCAGCCGGCAGGCGACTCGTCCCGGTAGCCTGTTGATCATGGCCGACTGGGAGATTCGACAAGCTTCGGTGGCGGACGTCGAGGCGGTGGCCGAGTTACGGGCCGTGGTGCTGCGGGCGGATCTGGAACGGCTCGGGCGGTACGACGAGCAGTGGGTGCGGCAGCGTCTGCGGGACCGGTTCGTACCGGCGCACACCTGGGTGATCGAAGTGGGCAGCGCGTTCGCCGGCTGCGTGTCACTACGGCCGGCCGAGGACGCTCATTGGCTGGAGCACCTCTACTTGACCCCGCACCTGCAGGGCAGAGGCATCGGTACGGCCGTACTGCGCGGGCTGCTGGAGCAGTGCGACCGCGATGGCACCCTGGTCCGGCTGCAGGTGCTGCAGGGCAGCCCAGCCCGGCGGCTGTACGAGCGGCTCGGGTTCACCCCTGAGTCCGAGGACCCGGTGGACGTGTTCATGGTGCGCGAGCCTGCCTTGGCCCGGCTCAACAGTTGATTGACCAGCGGCTCAACAGTTGATCAGCCGAGGCCGGGAAATCCGCGGGATGCCCTGCCGTCACCAGCGCCGACGGGCCCTCCGGGGCAGCCCCTGGTAACGCCACCGCTCTCCGGCCTGGTCCCGCGCGGAGGCCGGCCTCTCCTGGCGTTGGGTCGCATCGTCCCGCCGCCGGCTCTCCAGGTCGACCGTGGCGCATGCCTCGATCGGCCGTCCGCCGCCGTCTTGCCCCTCCTGGCCACCTTGCTGCTGCGCTTGTTGACCTTCCTGCGCTTGTTCTTGCTGTTGACCGCCCTGGGGCTGGCCCTGGCCTTGCTGGGGCTGGCCCTGGCCTTGCTGGGGCTGGCCCTGGCCTTGCTGGGGCTGGCCCTGGCCTTGCTGGGGCTGGCCCTGGCCCTGCTGGCCCTGGCCACCTTGGCCTTGGCCACCTTGGCCTTGGCCCTGCTGGCCCGGGCCACCCTGCTGCCCCTGGCCCTGGCCACCTTGGCCTTGGCCACCCTGCTGCCCCTGGCCCTGCTGGCCCTGCTGGCCCTGGCCACCCTGCCCAGTGCTCTGGGTCAACGGCTTGACGATCTCCGGATGTGACTCGATTGTCGTCAGCACCCGGTTCAGGATTTCGGTGATGTGGTCCAGCCGTACCTTCAGCAGGGCCTGCGCCTGCACCCCGCGCACGTCCAAGCGGACCTGGCCGAGCGATGCGTCGACGCCAACGTTGAGCCGAACCAGGTTGAGCACCTCGGCATGGAGCGAAACCCGCAACCGGATGTCGCTCCCCTCCAAGTCGAGCGCGTCTACGTTGAGGACCGGTACGTCCAGCAGCACGTCCTCCCCTCCCGTCGACTGGTCGCCGGAGGTCTGCCGGGCGTGCTCACGCTGCGGTGCGGTGTCGGTTCCCACGGTTTTCAGGATTCCAGCTCAGCACCCCCGGTGTGGCCGGTTCCGGCGCTTCGTCTGGCCGAGCTGGTCCGGATATTCGACGGTCGGCTGCATCCGGTCCTTGCCACAATCGACCGATGACGAACTCGCTCGATGTCCGTCGGCGTTGTGGCACCATGCCCGTACACCGCCGGCTGCTCGACACCCTCCCCGAGTACGCGACCAGCCGCGCCGAAGTCGAGGACTTCACCTTCCGGGAGTGCCGCCGTCGGCCCGAAGGACGGATCGAGGTGGTACGCATCCCGGCGGTGGTACACGTGGTCTGGTCCGACCCGACGCAGAACATCTCCGACGAGCAGATACACAGCCAACTCGTCGTACTCAATGCGGACTTTCGACGGACCAATGCCGACGTGACCGCCGTACCCCTGGTGTGGCAGTCAGCGCCCGCGGACGCCCGCATCGAATTCGCGCTGGCCACCACCGACCCGGCGGGGAATCCCACCACCGGCATCACCCGAACCCAGACTGCGACCGCCGGTTTCGACACCGACGACGCGGTGAAATCCGGTACGACCGGCGGTGCCGACCCGTGGCCGGCCGGGACGTACCTGAACATCTGGGTCTGCCAGCTCAACGGCGGGATACTCGGCTACGCCCAGTTCCCCGGCGGACCGGAGGCGACCGACGGGGTGGTCGTCACGCATCCCTGCTTCGGTACGACCGGAACCGCCGCCACGCCCTTCGACGGCGGCCGGACCACCACCCACGAGGTAGGGCACTGGCTCAACCTGCGGCACATCTGGGGCGACGACGGCGAGGGCTGCAACGGCGACGACTTCGTCGCCGACACCCCCAACCAGGGCGGCCCCAACTACGGTAAACCCCGCTGGCCCACGATGAGCTGTGACAACGGCCCGGACGGCGACATGTTCATGAACTTCATGGACTATGTCGACGACGATGCGATGGTGATGTTCACCGGTGGCCAGGCTGCTCGGATGGCCGCCTGCCTGGCCGGTCCCCGGGCCAGCCTGGTGTCTGGCGTAACGGCGACGCCCCGATGACCCCGCCCGACGCGCTGTTCCGCCGCTGGGTGCACGTACGCGAAGAGGACACCGACGAGGTACGGGTCTACCGTCCGGCTGATCGACCGTTGCCGCCTGCTCGGGGTCGCGACGGTATCGAGTTTCACCCCAATGGCACCTTCGTGGACCACCGCCCCGGCCCCACCGACGCCACGGCCTGCTCACCTGGCCAATGGCAAACGGACGAAGCCGGCCACTGCCTCGAACTGACCTACCCGAACGGCAGCAGCGGAGGCCGGTTCGCCATCGTCACCGTGGATGACGACGTACTGTGCTTGCGCCCCGGGGGTTGAGTGGTTAGGAAGGGCCCCTTGTTATCGCTTTCTGCCTTGGAAGGGGCCCTTCCTAACACCTCACACAAGGTGCAAGCATGGCGGCGTGGTTAACGATCATGATTCGCTACGGATCCGGCCCGGGGGCGCTGACGACGTCTCTGTGGTGTTGAAGTTGCTCGATGGTGCCACCCGGTGGCTGGTCGCTCAGGGACGTACCGGGCAGTGGGGCACCAAGCCCCACTCCACCAACCCCCTCCGGATCAGCCAGGTCGAGGGATGGGCGGCCAGCGGAGGTCTACACCTCGCCGTACTGGGAGATCGGGCGGTCGGGGCGCTGGCTGTCGGCCCGGCCATGCCGTACGTCCCACCGCCGGTCGAGCCTGAGGTGTACGTCAATCTGTTGGTGACCGACCGAGCGCACAAGGGCCAGCGGATCGGTACTCGGCTGCTCGCCCATGCCGAACAAATCGCCCGCGACAACCGAGTCGGCCTCCTACGCGTCGACTGTTACGCCGGTGACGACGGCGCCCTGGTCCGCTACTACGAACGCCAGGGCTTCACCGCCACCGAGGGCTTCCTGGTGGATCTGCCGGATCGGCAGTGGCCGGGCCAACTCCTGGAGCGGCGATTGGGATGAGGTGTTAGGAAGGGGCCCTTCCTCTACAAAAAGTGATAACAAGGGGCCCTTCCTAACACCAAAGCGGTTAGCCGATCTCCTCGTGCACGTAGCACCACCGCCATGATTCGCCCGGCTGGGCGGAGCGCATGACCGGGTGGCCGGTGCGGTGGAAGTGCCCGGTGGCGTGCCGGTAGGACGACGAGTCACAGCAGCTCACCTGGCCGCAGGTCAGACACTCACGTAGATGCACCCAGTCCCGGGAGCCGATCTCCAGGCACTCCTGGCAGCCCTCGACGGTACGCGGCGGGGGCGAGTTCGCCTCGACGAGATGTCCGCAGCTCATCCGGCGCTCCCACGACGAAGTAGCGACTCCTCAAGGTCCAGGTCGCGGTAGGCCCGCACGAGCACCTCCTCGGGTATGCGCCCCTCGTCACGGGCGCTACGGAAGACCTGACGCTCCACGTCGATCATCTCCTGCCGGAGTCGGCCGTACGCCTCGGACGGGGTTTCCTGTTCGTCACCGCCGAGCCGCTCCCAGGCCGAGTTGTTGCGCTGGTCGATCAGCTCGCGGAGGCGTTCGACCACGGCTGGTGGGGCGCTGTCGGCAATGCTGTCCAGCCGTTCCCGGGCGGCCCGGCCGGCCTGCTGCTGCACCCCGGCGGCGGAGAGCGCGTCCTGCACCGGGTCGTCCGGCGGCAGCCTCAGTCGCCGGGCCAGCCAGGGCAGGGTGGCCCCCTGGAGCACCAGGCTCGCCACGATCACCGCGAACGCCAGCCAGACGAAGAGTTCCCGTGGGTAGGACCTGCCGCTGGCCAGGGTCATCGGTAGGGCGAGCGCGGCCGCGAGGGTAACCACGCCACGCATACCGGCCCAGGAGATCACGATCGGAAACCCGGATGGCGGCAGTGAGCCACGTCGCCGGGCGCGGGGCACCAGCCGACCAAGGTAGGTGGCCGGGAAGATCCAGAGGAAACGGGTGAGAAAGACGGTGGCCAGCACCGCGGCGGTAACTCCGACAAGGATCGGACCGGGGGTGTCCAGGCCGATGACGATCTCCCGCAGTTGCAGCCCGACGAGCAGGAAGACCAGGCCCTCCAGCAGGAACTTGGCCAGCCGCCAGAACGCGTTCATCTGCAACCGGGAGGCGGCGGACATCAGCACCGGCATCCGGTGGCCCAGCGCGAGCCCGGTCACCACGACGGCGACGATGCCGGAGGCGTGCAACGCCTCGGCCAGCAGCACCACCACGAACGGGGTGATCAGCGACAGGGCGTTGTCCAGAATCGGGTCCCGGGTGCGCCGATGCAGGAACCCGAAGACGGCGATCCCGACCACGCCGACGACGATGCCACCACCAGCCGACACCAGGATCTCCGTGCCCACGTCGCCGATGCCGACGGCGGAGCCGACCGCCGCCGCGGTGGCCACCCGGAGCAGGACCAGCGCGGTGGCGTCGTTGATCAGGCTCTCCCCCTCCAGGAGGGTCACCACCCGCCGGGGCAGGCCGATGCGCCGGGCCACCGCAGTGGCGGCCACCGCGTCCGGTGGAGCGACGACCGCGCCAAGGGCCAGACACACCGCCAGCGGTACGCCGGGCAGCAGCGCGTACACCACCAGCCCCACGACCATCGCCGTGAAGATCACCAAGCCCACGGCGAGCAGCAGGATGGGCCGCAGGTTGTAGCGGAACGCCGGCACCGAGGTCTCCAGTGCGGCGACGTACAGCAACGGCGGCAGGATCCCGGTCAACACCAGTTCCGGGTCAAGTCTCACCTGTGGAAAGCCGGGTACGAACGAGAGCACCAGGCCGATGACCACCAGCAGGATCGGCGAGAGCACACCGAGCCGACGGGCCAGGGCAGCACCCAGCATCGCGATGGCCAGGAAGAGGACGACCTCGAACAGTGCATCCACGTCGTGAGCCTAAGCGTCCGTTGGGGTCGGATCTGGCCAGTCAAGCCGCAGCTCAGGCCGCACGGTCAGCCGATTTTGCCGCACGGGCAGCACAGGTCAGGTGATCTTCAGCGCGGGCAGGACGTCGGCACCGAACGCGTCGAGGAACTCGCGTTGCCGCTGGCCGACGTGGTGCAGGTAGATCTCGTCGAAGCCCAGCTCGGCGTACTCGTGCAGCCAGGCGGTGTGCCGACCCAGGTCGGCGGAGACGTTGACCACCTCGGCCACCTGTTGCGCCGGTACGTCCGCAGAGACGATGTCGAAGTGGTCGGTCATCTCCAGGTCCCAGCAGACCGGCGGCGCGAAGACGTTGCTGCGCCACTGCTCGTACGCCAATCGGGCCGCCGCGGCCTCGTCGGGTGCCCAACTCAGGTGCACCTGGAGGAAGATCCGCCCCTGCCCGCCGGCGTCCCGATAGGCGTCGACCAACCGCCGGAGCCGATCCACCGGGGCGTTGACGGTGATCAACCCGTCGGCCCATTCGGCGCACCAGCGGGCGGTTGCCTCGCTGACCGCCGCGCCGACCAGGGCGGGCGGCTGCTCCGGGCGGGTCCACAACCGGGCCCGGTCGACCGTGACCAGTCCGTCGTGGCTGACCTCCTCGCCGTCCAGCAACGCCCGGATCACCGCCACGCACTCGCGCAGCCGGGCGGTGCGTACGTCCTTGCGGGGCCAGCCGGTCCCGGTGATGTGCTCGTTGCTGGCCTCGCCGGTGCCCAACGCCGCCCAGAACCGTCCCGGGTACATCGCCGCCAGCGTGCCGATGGCCTGGGCCACGATGGCCGGGTGGTACCGCTGCCCCGGGGCGTTGACCACCCCGAACGGCAGCGAGGTGGCCTGGAGCGCGGCCCCCAGCCAGGACCAGGCAAAGCCGGACTGTCCTTGGCGGGCGCTCCACGGCGAGAAATGGTCGGAGGACATGGCAGCGGCGAACCCGACCTGCTCGGCATGCTGCACGGCGGTCAGCAGCTCGGCGGGGTGGATCTGTTCGTGGGAGGCGTGGAAGCCGTACGTCGTCATGCCGGAGGTCCCTACCCGGCGCAGCCGTCCATTACGCCGGCCCGACCGCAATCGACCATCACCGGCCGCGCGCTCCGACTGTTGCCTACTCGCTGTTCCCTATTCGCTGTGCGCGCCTGCGCTGGCCGAGGCCGTACCCGAGCCCACCCAGACCGTCTTGATGTTGCAGAACTCCCGGATACCCCACGCCGACAGCTCCCGACCGTGCCCGGAGTTCTTCACCCCGCCGAACGGCAGCTCGGGAAAGGAGGTGGTCATCCCGTTGATGAAGACGCTGCCCGCGTCGAGGTCGGTGGCGAACCGCTCCTGTTCCTCGGGGTCCTGGGTCCAGGCGTTCGAGCCCAGACCGAAGCTGGTGCCGTTGGCCACCTCGATCGCCTCCTCGTACGACGAGACCCGGTAGAGGCCGGCGACCGGACCGAACACCTCCTCCGACCACATCCGCATCTGCGGGGTGAGTTCGGTGACCACTGTCGGGGGATACCACCAGCCGGCCTCGTCAGGCCGCTGCCCGCCGCAGAGCACCCGCGCCCCCTGGGCCACCGCGTCGGCCACCAACTCCTCGACGTCGGCCCGCCCCTGCTCCGTGGCGAGCGGCCCGACGTCGGTGTCGGCGGCCATCGGGTCGCCCACGCGTAACCCCGACATCCGGGCCACAAACGCCTCGGCGAACGCGTCGTAGACGTCGGTGTGCACGATGAACCGCTTCGCCGCGATACAGGACTGACCGTTGTTCTGGCAGCGGGCAGTGGTCGCCGTCTGCGCGGCCCGGTCCAGGTCCGCCGAGGGCATCACCACGAACGGGTCACTGCCGCCCAGTTCCAGTACGACCTTCTTCAGCTCCTGTCCGGCGGTACGCCCCACCGCCCGGCCGGCCCCCTCGCTGCCAGTCAGCGTGGCGGCGCGTACCCGGGGGTCGGTCAGGATCCGCTCGACGCTCTTCGAGCCGATCAGCAGTGTCTGGAACGAGCCGTCCGGGAAGCCCGCCCGGCGGAACAGTTCGTCGAGGTAGAGCGCGGTCTGTGGCACGTTCGACGCGTGTTTGAGCAGGCCGACGTTGCCGGCCATCAGGGCCGGGGCGGCGAACCGCAGCACCTGCCAGAGTGGGAAGTTCCACGGCATCACCGCCAGCACCGGCCCGAGCGGCTGGTAGCGGACGTACGCCTTCGTGGCGCCGACCGTCGCCGCGTCGGCCGGTTCGTCGGCCAGGAAGCGTTCGGCGTTGGCCGCGTAGAACCGGCAGGCGGCGGCGCACTTGGCCGCCTCCGCCTGCGCCGAGGCGTACGTCTTGCCCATCTCGGTGGTCATCAGCCGGCCAATGTCGTCGCGCTCGGCGTCGAGCAGGTCGGCGGCCCGGGTCAGCCAGCCGGCCCGCTGCGTGAAGGTGCTCCGGCGTAGCGCGGCGAAGCCCGCCACCGAGCGGGCGATGGCGGCGTCGACCTGGTCGTCCGGCAGCGGGTCGAACGACTTGAGTAGTTGCCCGGTGGCCGGATTGATGGTGGCGATCGACATGTGCCGTACTCCTGTCACTCGAAGAGCGAGTGCCGCGTGCCTGGCGGCTCCTCCCGCCGGCGAGCCCGTCGGCGCAGCTGCACCACCACCAGGTCGACGATGGCCACCACGGCGAGCACGAACAGGATCACGCCCAGCACGAGGAAGTCGGCCCGCACCGCGAGCACCCCGAGCACCACGCTGATCACCAGACCGAACGACGCCAGCACCAGACGCAGATTCAATGCGCTGTACGGATGTCCTACTGTCCCTTTCGCCCCTCGGGGCTGCTGTTTCGCGGCCATCTGGCCGAACTACCCAGCCTGGCCTCCGACTAACCTGAGCTGCTGGCCTGGTCGAAATGAGCACGGCTACTCATCCCCGGCCACCCCTCCCCTCGGAAAGCTAACGGCATGATCCATCTGTCCCCGCCCCGCCCCGTCGAGTCGTCGGTGGGTATCACCTCAGTCGGGGTGAGCCTGCCCGAACAGGTCGTCGACAGTGCCGAACTCCAAGCCCGGGTGGCGCGGGCGAGCGGCTTCGAACTGCCCGCCAACCTGTTCACCCGGATGACCGGGATCGACCACCGGCGGATGGCCGGCGACGACGAGTACGCCTCAACTCTGGCTGTTCGCGCCGCCCGGCAGGCCCTGGCCGCCGCCAACCTGACCCCGACCGACGTCGACCTGCTGCTGTTCGCCTCCGCCAGTCGGGACATGGTCGAGCCGGCCACCGCGCACATCGTGCAGGCCGAACTGGGCGGCCGGGCCCACGCGCTGGACGTCACCAACGCCTGCAACAGCTTCCTCAACGGCATCGACGTCGCCCGGTCGTCGATCCTGGCTGGCCGGGCCCGCCGGGCCCTCGTGGTGACCGGGGAAACCCCGACCCGGGCGATGCGCTGGCAGCTGACCGACCCGACTCAGGCACGGTCCGCCTTCGCCGGCTACACCTTCGGCGACGCCGGTGCGGCCGTGGTGGTCGAGCCGGTCGCCACCGGCGGCATCCTGGACGTCGACACCGAGACCTGGTCGGAGCACTGGACGGTGGGCGGCATCCCGGGTGGTGGTTCCCGCCATCCGCGCGGCGACGAACACACCTACTTCCACGGTGACGGGCACACCCTGCGGGGCGTCTTCGAGCAGATCGGTGCGGACATCCTGGACCGGGTACGGCAACGCACCGGGTTGGACTGGGCCGACTACGCCAAGGTGCTGGTGCACCAGGTGACCCTGCCCTACCTGGAACGCTTCGTCGAGGTGACCGGCGTGCCGAAGGAGAAGCTGGAGGTCACCGTCACCGAACTGGGCAACATGGCCAGCGCCACGCTCGGCGTACAACTGGCCCGCATCGATCCGGGGTTACGCCCCGGCGACCGGGTGCTCTTCGTCGGGCTCGGCGGCGGGGTCAGCCTGATGACCATGGTCTGGGAGAAGTCGTGACCGAACTGTGGTTCGTCCTGTGTGGGGAGACGTCGTGACCGAACTGTGGGTGATCGTGCCCGCCTTTGACGAGGCCGACCGGCTCGGCGACACGCTAGCTGCCCTGGCCGCCCAGTCCGACCTCGACTTCACCCTGCTGGTGGTGGACAACGGTTCGACCGACGGCACCGCCGAGGTGGCCCGCCGGTTCACGGCACACGCCCCGATGCCGGTCCAGGTGATCCGGGAACCGGAGAAGGGGGTCGGCTGCGCGGTGGACACCGGGTTCCGCCATGCCATCACGCACGGCGCCCGGCTGCTCGCCCGTACCGACGCGGACTGTCTGCCATCCCCCGGCTGGGTGGCCGCCGCCCGCCGGGCCTTCGCGGCAGGGGCGGGCATGGTCTGCGGCCGGCTCACCGCCCGCCGCGACGAACACGGGCCGCTGGGCCGGCTCGGGTTCCGGTTGGTGGTGACGATCGCGTCGCTCTTCGGCCGGCTGCGCCCCGACCACCGGGGCCCGACCTACCGGGTGCCCTACCGGATGCACGCCGGCAACAACATGGCCATCACCGCCACCCTCTACCTGGCCAGCGGCGGAATGCCCCGGCGTCCCTCCCCCACCGACCGGACCTTCCTCAACCGAGTCCGCCGGGTGACAACGACGATCACCCACGAGCGGACGATGGTGGTGGAGAACTCGACCCGCCGACTGCGGGCGTACGGGCTGCGCCGTGCCGCCGCCTGGTACCTCGACAAGGGCTGCGGCCCCCTCACCCCGGACCCACGCTGATGCTGGACGAACTGGACGCCACCCTCCGTCGTCACCCCGACCGACCGGCGCTGCTGACCGCCAGCCGCTCCGGTCGTACCCGGGTCGCCGCCACCCGAGGGCAACTCATCGACCTCGCCGACGGCTACGCCGCCGCACTGCACCACCACGGGCTGGCCGCCGGGGACACCCTCGGGCTGGCGGTACGCCCCGGTGCCCGGTCGCTGTCGCTCATGCTGGCCGCGTACCGGCTCGGCCTGCGGGTGGCCGTACTCGACCCGTCCGCCGGGCCGGACGTGCTGGCCGCGCGGCTGACGCTGGCCCGACCCGCGCTGGTGGTCGCCGACGCCGCGGCCCAGGCCGTCGCCGGCTGGGCCCGCCCGCTGGCCCGCCGAGCCCACCTGGAGTTACCGGACCTGGCCAGCCTCGGTCCGGTGCGGACCGCCGGCCGGCGACTGCCCGGCTGTGCCCCGGCCCTGCGACCACGCCCCACCGGTGGACCGCTGCCGGACCGGCGCACCGACGACGGTGACGCAGTGATCATCTTCACCTCGGGCACCACCAGCCGGCCCCGGGCGGTGGTACACCGCCGCTCCGGGCTGGCCGCCGCGATGCGGTCCGTCACCGAACTGGTCCACCCGCAGCCCAACCAACCGGTGCTCGGCGGCACCTTCTTCGTCCTCGTTCCGGCCCTGGCCAGCGGCGCACCGGTCGCCCTGCCGGCCCGGTCGGCCCGGGTGCTGGCCCGCCAGATCCCCCGGCTCCAACCGCAGGCCAGCTATCTCACCCCACCGCAACTACGCGCGCTGCTGGCCGAGTCACCCCAGCTCTGCGGCGCTTTCTACAGCGGATCCGCGCCGGTCAGCGCCAACCTGTTGGCCCGCACCCGGCAGGCCGGGGCGAGTCAGGCCTGGGGCGTGTACGCGCTCACCGAGATGTTCCCCGCCGCCGCTGTCGAAGCCACCGAGAAAGCCGCGTTCACCGAAGACGGGGATCTCGTCGGCACCCCACTGCCGGGCGTACGCACCCGGCTCGACCCGGACGGTCAGCTGCTGCTCGCCGGGCCGGGCAAATCGGACCGCTACCTTGGCGAGGAGCCGCACGAGTGGGTGGCGACCGGGGATGTCGCCCGATTGGCCGGGGACCGGGTGGTGCTGGCCGGCCGGTGCAAGGACATGATCCTGCGCGAGGCGGAGAACATCTATCCCGGCCTGTACGAGCCGGCGCTGCACATACCCGGGGTCAACCTGGCCGTGCTGGTGGGCGTACCGGCCGGCGACGGGGACGAACGACTCATCGCGGTCGTCGAGCCCGAACCGGGCGCCGACCCGGGACAGCTCCGCCTGGCCCTGGCACCCGTACTGGCCCGGATGGGGGCGGCCCGGCCCGACGCGGTGCACTTCTGCGCCGTACCGACCTCGGGGCGGTCCCGTAAGCCGGACCGTACCGCCACTGCCACGCTGGCAGCGGCGATGGAGGCAGGTTGGCGGCCGCCCCGTGGCTAAGGTGCTCGCTTCGGTGTTAGGAAGGGCCCCTTCCTCTACAAAAAACGATAGGAAGGGGCCCTTCCTAACCGCACGGCGGAGGGATCGGCGCGTCTATCTGCGTAGTCATCCGGTGCTGTTCGCGCTGCTGTCGGCCACCCGGCGCTGGCCGGTGCTGCGGTTGGGGCGGACCGTGCTGGTGCACGACCGGCAGGCGTACCTTGACGGACTGACCCGGGTGCCGTTGGACCGGGTGGCGGCCGGCACCACCGGGGGCACGGCGCGGCGGCTGGAGGCCGAGGGGCTGCTCTTCGACCAGGAAGGTACGGCGCACCGGGGCACCCGACGAAGCATCCACGAGGGACTCGGCGCGGCCGGAGTCGACCGGCTGCGACCAGTTTGGCGGAAGGTGCTGGACCGACGGCTCGCTCCGCTGGCGCTCGGTCGGCACGTCGACCTCGTACCGCTGGCGGCGGAGCTGGCCGGGGCGACCACAGCGGCGCTGCTCGACCTTGACGTCGATCCGCTCCTGCTGGCCCAGGCGGCCCGGGACGCCGCAGCGGCGACCGCCCACGAGCAGCTACCTGGGCCGCGCTGGCCGGGTCAGGACCGCGCGGCCCGGCTCGCCGCCGACCGGCTGACCGACCTACTCAAGTCCGGCAGCTCCGACGCGGCCGCTACCTCGGGGGAGAACGCGGGGCTCGCCGGGATGCTGGCGGTGGCCGCGGTCAACACCACCGTGGCCGCGTTGCCCCGGGCGGTCGCCTGGTGTGCCGACGACGGGCTGTGGGAGCGGGCCGCCGAGTCGGCCACCCGAGAGGTGCTGGTCGCCGAGCTGCTCCGGGTCACCGCACCGAGTCCGCTGTTGCCCCGGGTGGCGGCCGGCTCCGGGACCGTCGGCGACTGCCCGGTACGCGCCGGCGATCGGCTGGTGCTGGTGGCGCGGCATGCGGTCGACGCCCACCGGTCCGGGCCGGACTACACCGAGCCGGCCCCGGCCCGGGTCGCCCAACTGGTCTTCGGTGCCGGCTCGCACGCCTGCCCCGGTGCCCGGCTGGCCCGGGCGCAACTGGCCGACACGCTGGCGGCACTGGCCGCGTACCGGCCGGTGGTGGTCCGGGCCCGGGCGGACCGGCGGGCCGCCCTGCCCAGCTGGGCGAGTCTGGTGATCCGGGCAGACCGCCGATGAACCTGACCGGGGTACGGGTGGCGGTCACCGGTGCCAGCGGCTTCTGCGGTGCCGTGGTGGCCCGGGCCGCTGCGACGGCCGGCGCCGAGGTGCTCTGCCTGGGCCGGCGTCCCGGGCCGGTGGGCCGGCACGTGTTCTGGGACGCCGCGCAGGCCGTGCCTGACCTCGCCGGGGCCGATCTGGTGGTACATCTGGCCGCCGCCGTCGGCGATCCGGCCCCTGGTCGGGCCGCCGAACGGGCGTTCCAGGCGGTCAACGTGGATGGGACCGCCCGGCTGCTGACCGCCGCCGGGGAGCGTCCGGTGGTCTGGGTGAGCAGCGCGAGCGTCTATCGACCCGGGCTACGACGGGACCGGATCACCGAGGACGATCCGGTCGAGGGCCAGTTGACCGCGTACGGGCGGACCAAGGCGGCCGGTGAACGGTTGGCGCTGGCAGCGGGGGCGGTGGTGCTGCGCCCCCGGGCGGTGTACGGCCCCGGTGACCCGCATCTGTTGCCCCGGCTGCTGGGGGCGGTCCGCGGTCGGTATCTGCTTCTGCCCGGTCCTGACGTGACGCTCTCCCTGACGGCGGTGGAGAACCTGGCCGATGCGTGTCTGGCCGCGTCGGGTTGGCCGGCCGGGGCCTACAACATCACCGACGAACGGGCGTACTCCCGGGACGCGGTGCTGGCGAGCGCGCTGACCGCGCTCGGTCGGCCGGCGCGGGTGGTGCACGTGCCGGTCGGGTTGGCCGTGGCGGCGGCGGGACTGGCGACAGCGCGGGCCCGACTGCCTGGGTCAGGTCCGCCGACCCTGACCCGGTACGCGATCGACCAGCTCGCCCACGGGGTGGTGCTGGATATTTCCCGGGCCAGGGCACAGGGTTGGCGGCCGCGCCACTGCTTCGATGACTTCGTGGCGTCGATTCGTTGACGAGGACCGCCAGTTCGAGGTTTTTCGACAGCTATGGCGCCAACCGCAGCGGAGTCTCGGTCAATGGGTTCCTACGCCCCGACTTGCTGATCGGGGCGGCCAGCATCCCGGCGATGGCGTCGGCCAGGAAGTCGCCCACCGAGTGCCAACGCGGATCCTTCCCGTCCTGCTCGGCGCGTGCCTCGACCTCGGCGCAGGCCCAGGCGGCGATCCGGGTGATCAGACTGGCCCGGGCGGCCACCACACCGGGGTCCAGATGAGCGAGCCGGGATGCCAGTGAACGGGCGATGAGCGTCGCGGTCGGGGTGGATGCCGCGGCCTGGCGCATCAGTACCGCTGCCGTCGGGTCGGAGAAGGCCTGGGCCAGAAACCGGGCCCGCCAGGTTGGCGGCGGCAGTTCGGCCAGCGCGTCCGTGGCCGGCACCACGAGGCTGCGCACGTCACCCAGGACCGAGTCGGAATGTTCGAACATCGCCCGGCGGGGCTCCTCCAGCAGGACCATCTGCCGCTCGATCAGTGCTCGCAACAGGCCCTCGCGACCGCCGAAGTAATAACGCACGGCGGAGTGGTTGGTGTTGCCGGCCGCTTCGGCCACCTTGCGGTCGGAGACCTGCGCGATGCCCGACTCGGCGAACAGACGTTCCGCCGCGTCGAGCAGTGCGGTCCGAGCCGCCTCTGACCGGGCCATCCGCAGGTGCCTCCTGGTGCATGAGTGCCATGTGATCGAGGTCAAGGTACCCGATTGCAACTTTGTAAGCCACGTGACTTAGACTTAGCCCACCAGTTCCGCTACCGACCGTCAGTCCGCGTGGCGTAGCCGGATCGGTTCATCGCGCTCTTCGGCGCCCTTCGACAACATGTCAGGAGTATGCCTATGCCGTCCTCGACCGCTCCCCCGTCCGCCAACGTCCCCGGGGGTGGTCCACCGGAAGAGGATCGGAAGATGCGGATCATCCGGTACGCCGCCCTCTTCGTCATGCCGTTCGTCATGGTCTCGATGATGTTCGCCACCTACGTGGGCACCATGCACTCGCCGCATCCGCGCGAGATGCCGGTCGCCGTCGTGGGGGCGGGTCCCGCCGCGCAGGCGATCGTCGACGCCTTCAACGCCGCACCGGGCAACGCCATGGACGCGCGGCTGGTCGAGTCCAAGAACGACGCGGTGGAACTGCTGAAGGACCGCGAGATCGCGGGCGCGCTGGCGATACCCACCGAGGGATCGGCCCAGGCAACGATCTACACCGCGATGGCAGCCGGTGCATCACAGGCCACGACTGTCCAGCAACTCCTCGCCCCGATCGCCATCGAGCAGAACTGGACAGCGGCGGTCGAGAACGTCGCACCGCTGCCCGACGGTGACACGGCGGGCATCGCGGTCCTGTTCGCCGCCATGGGCATGATGCTGGCCGGGTACGTGCCACTGAGCCTGCTACTGATGGCCTGCCCCCACCTACTGTCCCTCCGGCGCTTCCTGCCGATCGTGGTCGGCTGGTCGGCGGCCACCAGCAGCATCATCTGGTTGATCCTCGGGCCGATCGTGGGTGCCGTCGACGGCCACTACCTGGAGTTCCTCGGCGTCGGAATGCTGGCGACCGGTGCTGTCGCCCTCACCCAGTTGCTCCTCACCAAGTTGATGGGGCCGCTCGCGGTTCTGGTGGGCATGCTGCTCTGGGTCGTATTCGGCATGCCGTCGTCGAACCTGGCGCTGTCGGTCGACATGATGCCCGGCTTCTTCAACTTCCTGCACGGCGTGCTCCCGCTTCCGGCAGCAGGCGAGGCGCTCCGCTCGCTGCTCTACTTCGACGGCCGTGGAGCCGGTGGGCACCTGCTGGTTCTGGCTGTCTGGGCGGTGGCCGCCCTGGTGCTGTCCTGGGTCAAGGAACGTGTGAGCGGACATGCGATCCCCACAGCACCGCAGGTCAGCGACCCGAACACCCCGCTGCCGGCGCTCGCTGGCAGCCCACCAAGGTCCAAGCGGTTCCGTTATGTGACGGTGGCGGCCTTCCCACTCACCATCCTGGTGATGGTGGTGGGCCTGATGGGCTTCTCCATGCACAAGCCAGAGATCCACAATCTCCCCGTCGCGGTGGTCGGCGCCACGACCGAGCAGGCCCAACAGGTGGCCGCCGGCCTGGAGTCGAAGCTGGGTGACATGCTCGACGTCGAGGTGCTCGCCTCGACGGACGAGGGCATCGATCGCATCCTCGACCAGGACATCGTCGCCACGTACGTCCTGCCCACCGCCCGGGGCGCCGAGGCGACGCTCTACACGTCCTCGGGTGCCGGAGTCAGCCAGCAGAGTGCAGCGAAGTCGATCTTCCAGGCAATGGCGGCCCAGCAGCAGATGCCGTTGGCGATGAACGACGTGGCACCGCTGAGCGACACCGACACCATGGGTAGCAACAGCCTGTACGTCGGCATGTCGTGGATCATGGCCGGGTTCCTGATGCTCGCCGTGCTGCGTGGTGGGGCACCGGAACTGAAGCGGCTGCGGCAGTTCCTTCCCCTGCTCGCCGGTTGGTCGGTCGGAATGGCCGTGTGGTTGTGGCTGCTCTTCGACGTCATCATCGGCGCGGTCACCGGGCACGCCTGGGAGATGATCGGCTTCGGTGCCGCCACCATCTTCGCCGTGTCGCTGGTGACCGGGGTGTTCACCCGGACCATCGGTCTGGCCGCGATCATCCCGGTGATGGTCGTGATGATGCTCGCGGGTGTCCCCGCTTCCGGCGGCGGGCTCTCGATCTATATGGTGCCCGAGCTCTTCCAGGGCCTCAAGGACATCCTGCCGCTGCCGGCCGCGGTCGACACGGCCCGGTCACTGGTCTACTTCAACAGCGCCGGAATCGGCAGGAACCTCCTGGTCATCGGCGTCTGGGCGGCCGTCGGCCTCGTGCTGAACCTCCTCGTCGACCTGTGGCAGAAGCGCCGGGACGACCGGGCCCGGATCACCGGACCGGATGAGCGTCCGCCGGCCCCTGATTTCGACGACGAGATCATCTCCGTCGACGACATCGGTGAGCTGGAACCGGCCGCAGCACGCTAAGAACGCAATGACCGGGCTGGTACCGCGCCCTCGGCAAGTTTCGAGGCGCGGTACCAGCCCGGTTCGTCGGTCCCGAAGGTGACCTGATCGGCTGCTGTCGCCACTCGCCCAAGCAGCGTAGAGTCCCGAATCGATGACTCTCCGCAGCCCCAGGGGGACGCATGAGCCGACGCTGGACGGTCGTCGTCACCGCCGCTCTCGCCGTATTCGCCCTGGCCTGCGAAGGCTCCGACGGGCCTGGCAAACCCACTCCACCACCCGACTCGCCCCGGCCCGACCTGCCCTCCTCGATGGCGGCGCTCGGTGACTCCATCACCGCCGGTTTCGGCTCCTGCCTGGTGCTGGCCACCTGCCAACGCAACTCCTGGTCCACAGGGGACGGATCCCGGGTCGACAGCCACTACCAGCGACTACGAGAGGGCAACCCGGCGATTCGCGGCAAGGCGCTGAACAAGGCGACCCCGGGGGCCCGGGCGGCAGCTCTGCCCGGTCAGGCAACCGCAGCCGTCAGCGCCAAGGCGGAGTACGTGACCGTGCTGATCGGAGCCAACGACGCCTGCCGCAGCCGGATCGACGCGATGACCGGCGTCGCCGAGTTTCGAGCCGACGTGGACCGGACGCTGACCACCCTGAAGAAGGGCCTTCCGCGCGCCCGAGTCCTGGTGGCGAGCATCCCCGACCTGTACCGCCTCTGGGAGATCGGGCACACCGAGCAGCGGGTGACCCGCGCCTGGGATCGCGGCATCTGCCCCGCCCTCCTGGCCAATCCCACCTCGACCGCCGAGGACGACGTCCAGCGTCGCGCGGCCTTCCGGAAACGGATCGCCGCCTACAACGATCAGCTCTCCGCCGCCTGTCGGGCGTACGGATCCCGGTGCCGCTACGACGGTGGCGCGGTGCACCGGACCCGGTTCACCCTGGACCTGCTCAACGGGCTCGACTACTTCCATCCCAACGCGGCCGGGCAGCAGAAACTCGCCGAGGTCAGCTGGGCCGCGTCCGGTTATGCCGGCCGGGCCCGCTGAACTCCGCCGGCTCGGGCTACGGCCGCGGTGCTGCCGGACGGGCGGGTCCGGCCCGAGCTACGGCCGGTAGGCCTCCGCCGGGCCAGCGGTGATCGCCTGTGGGCGGTAGAGGGCATGCGCCCGGTCGGCCAGTTCCTTCGTGGCCGACGAGTTCGCCCAGGTGCCGAGGATGATCGCCGCCCCTGGTACGACCTTGGCGAAGGCCCGTTTGGCGGCCCGTACCCCCGCCATCCGGGCAAGCTTCACCCCCAGCCGGAGCATCGCCTGCTGTAGTGGGGTGTTGGACCCACGCAACAGCGCGCTCGCCCGCTCCCGACCTGCCGCCACCCCGAGCGCGAGGCGGGCGCTCTCGGCAACCTTGTGCACCTTCTGCAGCACCAGCAGATCGGTGGCCCGGTCCGGGTGCGCCGGGTCGTGCCCATAGGCAGCGGCGACGTGGAGCACCAACCGGGCCTGGGTCCACGCCAGGACGCCGACATCGACGACCGCACCCGGCAGGCCAGCGGCGCCGGACACCGCCCCGGAGAGGCGGGCTCGGGTGACGAACTTGCGGACCGCGATCTGCGCCAACACCTCCGGCTCGATCCCTGGATACCGAGCCCGGGTGCGCTCGACCCAGGTATCGGCCTCCGGCCCCAGCCGCCGGACCGCCTCCAGGGCCAGGTACTCCGGCGCGTACTGCGGGTCCGCCCGCATCTGGTCCCAGAGCCGAACCGGTGGGGCGGCGGCGGGATCGTCGTCCGGTCGTACCGGATCGTCGTCCGCGACCGCCCCGACCGGTGACGGGGACAGGGTTTCTGGGTTCGTTGCGGCAACATCGCCGCCAGGGGGAACCGGTACGGCCTCGGCGCCGGACGGGACGGGGTCGCTCATGGGACGCTCCGATGGGTGACGTTGCCAGGGGTACGCGCAGCGGTTGACGTCTCGCCGTCGGCCGTGCCCGTCCATTCTGGCCGGAGAGATCAACCCTCGGTCAGCGTGGTGCCCCGGTCACTGCCAGCCCGGCACGATGGCGTCGACGATGGTGGTCGCCGGGCTCTCGTGCTTGGCGTAGTGCTCCGGGAACGCCGAGACCTGCACCGCCTGCGCCGCTTCGGTCAGCCGCATCCACTGCCAGCCCGGTACCCGCATGAGGGCTTCGAGAAACTGCGCCGTCGCGTACGCGGGGTCCATCAGTTTGGCCACCGGCCCCCAGCCGGTGCTGCTGCGCTGCTGGAACAGGCCGACCGAGTCGTGGTCCCAACCGACACCCTGGTTCGGATAGTTCATCGACTCCGGCAGTACGCCACTGGCCAGGTTGAGCAGGTTGCTCTCCTGCATGGCGGTGGCCACCGCGATGATCAGGGCGCGACGGGGCATCTGCATGTCACGGCCGGTCCGGACGATCGCCTTGGCGTTGTTCATCTGGTCGTGGGTCAAACCGGCGACCGGACCGGGGTCGACCGGTGGGGCGGGCTCCTCCGCCGGCGGGGCGGGCTCGGTGGACGGGGTGGACTGCTCCGGCGCTGGTTGCTCCTGGACGTCCGGGTCAGTGGTCTCCGCCGGGTCAGTGGTCTCTGCCGGGGCGGGTTCGTCCCGGGTGGCCCGGTTGGCAGCCTGTTCGGTCAGGGCCCGGTCGGCCAGGACTGCTACCTGGTCGACCGAGATGGCGGGCTCGGCGGAGCCGGTGGGCACCTCGGCAAACATGGCCAGGCTCAGGCAGGAGACAACGCTGGCGGCCACGGTGAGTCGGGCGGTGGCACCCCGCCGCCCGAGCAACTCTCCGATCCGATCCCGGACCTGCCGGACGCGGTCCCGCGTCTCGGCCGAGCCGACATCATCCGTTCGGTCAGGGGGGCTAGGGGCGGCGTACCCGTCGTCAAAACTGTCGTCGTTACGCATTCGACGAGGCTAAACAGCAGGAACGTCGATTACATAGAGTCATTTAGTGGCCCTCGCCACAATTGCTGACTGATCAATCGGTCAGCGGATGACAGGCGCAAAGCTCAATACCCAACCCCCGCAAGCCTGACAAGTCGGTAACAAGGAATTCCACAGATTAAGCAGGCATTTACCTTCTAAGCCACCAGCCTTTGATCACTAAGAGTGATCTTCATCCGTTCGACCCATACCACTTGGACCTCCCGGCCGCCCCCTTCAGCCGAGAGGCCGAATCGGGGCGATGATCTTCGGTCCCGGGGGCGACAAACGCTGCCGGTGGAATGCGGAAGGATGGTAGGTGCGTTTGCCACATCAAGGCGGCGTCCGTCCCGGACCCGCCTCGGTGTACCCGTTGAGGAGGTCCTGACCGGTGCTCGATCCGCACGAGCTCTACCAGCTCACCGACGACCTGCCCGAGCTGGGTCAGCCGGTGCTGATCCACGCGCTGACCGGCTTCGTCGATGCCGGCAACGCGACCCGGCTGGCCCGAGACCACCTGCTCGCCACGCTCGAAGGGCGGACGATCGCGACCTTCGACGTCGACCAGCTACTCGACTACCGGTCCCGACGTCCGATCATGACCTTCGTCGAGGACCACTGGGAACGGTACGAGGAACCCCAGCTGGAGTTGCACGTACTGAACGACGACGCCGAGACTCCGTTCCTGCTGCTGACCGGACCGGAACCGGACCTACAGTGGGAACGCTTCACCGCCGCGCTCATCGCCCTGGTGCACCGCCTCGGCGTACGCCTCACCGCCGGGCTGACCGCCATTCCGATGGCCGTCCCGCACACCCGGCCGACCGGGGTCACCTCGCACGCCACCCGCCGCGAACTGATCACCGGCACCGAACCGTGGCTGCACCAGGTCCAGGTACCGGCGAGCGCGGGACATCTGTTGGAGTACCGGCTCGGCGAACTGGGATACGACGCGCTGGGCTTCGCGGTGCACGTACCGCACTACGTCGCACAGAGCGAATACCCGGCGGCGGCGGAGCTGCTGCTCACCTCGATCTCCCGCAGCACCGGGCTGCTCCTGCCCACCGAGGAACTGCGTACCTCGGCGGAACTGGTCCGGACCGACATCGACCGCCAGGTGGCTCAGACCGACGAGGCCACCGCCCTCGTCCGCGCCCTTGAAGAGCAGTACGACGCCTTCACCCGGGGTCGGGGCGAGCCGAACCTGCTCGCCAGCCAGACCGGGGCGCTGCCCACCGCGGACGAACTCGGGGCCGAGTTGGAGCGGTTCCTCGCCGAGCAGGGCCATCCGGGAGAACCACCGAACCGGTGACGTCGTGATCGACAGTGGCGCGCCGGGCGCAACCCGTTCCAGTACGGCAGGCTGGGTTCATGCGCCTTGCCACCTGGAACGTCAACTCGGTGAAGGCCCGGCTGCCCCGGCTGCTGGACTGGCTCGCCGAGGTCCGCCCCGACGTGCTCTGCCTGCAGGAGACGAAGTGCCCGGACGGCTCCTTCCCGGTCGCTGAGGTGGGCGAACTGGGCTACTCGGTCGCCAGCCACAGCGACGGCCGGTGGAACGGGGTCGCCGTACTGTCCCGGGTTGGGCTCACCGACGTCGTGGTGGGCTTTCCCGGCGAACCCGGCTTCCCGGATCCGGAGGCCCGCGCCATCTCCGCCACCTGCGGCGGGCTGCGCGTCTGGTCGGTGTACGTGCCCAACGGCCGGTCCCTGGACTCCCCCCACTACGAATACAAGCTCGCCTGGTTGGCGGCGCTGCGCGAGGCGGTCCGGGACGACCTGCGATCCGGGCTGCCGCTGGCGGTGTGCGGCGACTTCAACGTCGCCCCCACCGATGCCGACGTGTGGGACCCGGCGCTGTTCGTCGGTTCGACGCACGTCACCGAGGCCGAGCGTCAGGCGCTGACTGCCCTGCGGGATCTCGGCCTGCACGACGTGGTGCCGACCCCGATGAAGGGGCCGCACCCGTTTACCTACTGGGACTATCGGGCCGGGATGTTCCACCAGAACAAGGGCATGCGGATCGACCTGGTGTACGCCACCGGTGCGTTCACCGCCGGAGTCCAATCCGCGTACGTCGACCGGGAGGCTCGCAAGGGCAAGGGCCCCTCCGACCACGCCCCGATCGTGGTCGACACCGACCCCGCCGGTGGCAACGACCTTGCCGGACACTGTGAAACTGTGTCGCATGTCGATACAGCTTCGGCCGGTTGACCGGGACGACGCCGCGCGGCTCGCCGTACTCCTGGATCAGCTCGGCTATCCCACCGACCCAGCCGACGTCAACGACCGCCTCGACTACTGGCAGGGCGACCCGGCGAGCTTCCTGCTCGGCGCCGCCGTCGGCGACGAACTGGTCGGGGTCGCCGCACTGCATGTCTGCCCGATGCTGGAGGTGACCGGCAGGTTCGGGCGGCTGGTGGCCCTGGTGGTCGACGACCGTCATCGGGGACAGGGGGTCGGGCGGGCCCTGGTCGGCGCGGCCGAACACCGGGCCCGCGACGCCGGCTGCCTCTTCATGGAGGTCACCAGCAGCCGCCGGCGAGACCGAGCCCACCGGTTCTATCAGGACCTGGGATACGAGGACGCCTGCGGCAAGAAGGCGCGCTTCACCAAACCCCTGACCGTGGCGTCGCCCGGTGAACTGACCCGTTCGGTGGGCGGCCTCGACAGATGATACACCGTGGATCACTCCACATCGTCGTAACCCATCGCGCTCAACCGATCACCCGATGACCCCTAATAGGCTTCCGGACGGGTGACCGGTGCGATGCGTGCCGCGAGGAGGCCGCCGAATCCGGGAACGAGCGCGTAGAGCCAGACCCGGTGGTTCCCGTTCATGACGAGGATCGCGGTGATGACTGTGGTGGTGTAGGCCAGGCCATGTATCGGACCGAGGATGCGCGAGATCTCGGGCAGGTGGACGGTGACGATGTTCGCGAACATCAGAGCGAGCGTCAGAAGTTCCGCCGCGCCAGCGGCGTGCAGGATGCGGCGTGGGGTCACAGTCCGACGCCTGTCGTCGAGCCGGGACGGTAGATCATCAGGACGACAACGATCGCCCAGAGCAGGTTGAAAACCCCGGTCAGCATCCCGAGTCGGCGCGTACTCCGGTTTGCCTCCGCACCACCGGGCGAGTCCGTGTCGAGTGCGTGGACGACGCGCTGCTGCGCGGGCAGGATGAAGGCGATCAGTATCGCGGCTGCGGCGGCGGTGAGAATCATGGAGACGATCAGCCAGGCGTCGCCGAGCACGCCGATGCTGGCACCGGTGGCGAGGCCGAAGACCGGCACGAGAGCGCCGATCACCGCGTAGACGCGGGTAATGCGGTGCAGGACACGCACCACGCTGGTGGGTCGCAGATCAGTGGACGCGGCGAGTGCCGCACGTGCGGCACGAGGGAACATGCTCGCGGCGATGGCGACCGGGCCAATCGTGAGAATCGCGGCGAGCACGTGGACCGAGAGTAGGAATGCGCTCATCGGATGCGCTCACCGGTCACGGGGGTACGCGGGAGTCGCCCTGCGCGGGATTCTCCGGACAGGTCATCGCCGGTCACGACGACATCGAAGACGAGGTTGAGTCTCAGGGGTTTCCTGATGCTCTGCCGCCAGGTGATGCGTTGCCCTTCGGGAGTGTCCTCGACGGCGATGTCGGTGAGAGGTGTGGTTTCGCCCGCCCCGGTCGCGCTGCCGTGCAGTACACCGTCCCGCTCGTCAAAACAGTAATCGGCCTGGATCGTGCCGACTGGGGTTCGCATGCGTAGCCGCCAGATTCCGGTGATGGCGTTCATAGTCTTGTTCATTCCGTTTTCCTGCGAGATGAGCAGTGGTCAGGCGGCGAGTGGGATGTCGTTCTTCCAGACGGTCCCGCGACGCTGGTACTCGAACAGTTCCTCGACCGCCAGGGCGGCGTGCGAGCCGAAGTCGCGGTCAAGCAGGTGAAGAGCAACGTCGAGGCCCGAGGTCACTCCGCCTCCTGAGATGAGGTCACGGTCGTCGACGACGCGGGCGCGGACGGCATTCACGCCCGTGGCGCTGAGCAGGTCCATGCCCAGCACATGGGTGGTGGCGTTGCGGCCTTCCAGAAGCCCTGCCATCGCCAGCGCGAGCGATCCACCGCAGACCGTCACCACCGTGACCGCCGGATTCCACAGTGCACGGGCGATGAGCGGGATGGCCTTGCCGGCGGCGAAGCGGGAGAGCAGGACTGGGATCGTTTCCGCGCCTTCGTCGGGGTCTCCCGCAATGGGGCCGGATGCTCCGGGAACAACCAGGTAGCCGGGCGCTTCCGGATCGATGGCCGCGGTTGCCGTCAACGTGAGCCCGGGAGTACCCGAGCGCACGGTGCCCGGGCCATCGGCGCTGACAAGCTCGACCGCGAGTACGCCGCCGAGAGCGTCACTTCCGGCGGAGAGCACCTCGAACGGAGCGATGACGTCCAATGGATCGAACCCGTCGAAGAGCACGAACTGGGCACGGCGTAGCGACATGGACGCTCCCTTTCGTTGATCACTTCCCATTCTCGGGAGCGCGCGCCGACCGCTACCACGGCCAAATAGCCATCTTCCGCCTGTTTCTGGCCACGCAGCTGCCCGTAGCCTTCACGCCATGTACACCGTCGTTGTGCTGGGCCTTCCGGATGCGATCGCCTTCGATCTGGCCACGCCCATCGAAGTCTTCGGTCGCGTCCGCCTCCCTGCGGGCCGGGCGGGGTACGAGGTCGTCGTGGCTGGCCCTGAGCCGTCGGTCACTGCGGGACCGTTACGACTCGCCTTCAACGAGGGCCTGGAAGCGATCGATCGCGCCGACCTTGTCGTGGTGCCCGGCCGGAACGAGCCCCTGCATCCGACGGCACCCGAGGTCCTCGCAGCCCTACGCTCCGCAGCTGAGCGGGGAACTCGGGTGGCATCGATCTGCGTCGGCGCGTTCACGCTCGCGGAAGCGGGACTCCTGGACGGTCGGGATGCGACAACGCACTGGCTGGCCGTCGACGAGCTCGCGCGCCGGTATCCGACCGTGAAGACCCACCCCGACGCGCTCTACATCGACAACGGCGACATCCTCACGTCTGCGGGAGCGTCGTCCGGTCTCGACCTGTGCCTGCATATCGTGCGGAAGGACTACGGGATGGCGGTAGCCGCAGACGCCTCCCGGCTCGCCGTCGCACCGCTGCACCGCACCGGCGGACAGGGGCAGTACATCCTCCAGAACCCGCCCACTTTCCAGACTTCGACGCTGGAAGGCGTACTCGCCTGGGTCGAAGAGAACGCGCACCGCGATCTCACGCTCGCTGACATCGCCACAGCCGCCGGGATGAGTGTGCGCACGTTGACCCGCCGATTCAACGACGAGACCGGCCAGAGCCCGATGCGCTGGGTATCCGGCGTGCGTATCCGCCATGCGCAGGAGCGGCTCGAGACAACCGATCACACCATCGACCGAATCGCCGCCGACGCCGGTTTTTCCTCCACAAGCAACTTCCGGGCCCAGTTCGGCCAGACACTCGGCGTGACACCCCGCGCATACCGAAAGGTCTTCCGCCCCTGACGCCAATGCCGCTGTTCACCCGCGTCGGCCAACGCCGCCTCACCCGGCCGCGACTGACACCCCACCGACATCGGCGCACCACACCCACGATCACTGATCGGCTACGGCCGCTAACCAACCAGGACTTCGGGATCAGTCGTCTGGGTAGGGTGGGAAACATGGCAGTCGTGAAGATCAACGCAATCGAGGTACCGGCCGGGGCCGGCGAGGAACTGGAGCGGCGGTTCGCCGCCCGTAAGGGTGCGGTGGATGGCCAGCCCGGTTTCCTCGGGTTCGAGTTGCTCCGTCCGGTCGCCGGCGAGAGCCGCTACTTCGTCTATACGAAGTGGGAGAGCGAGGAGGCGTACCGGGCATGGGCGCAGGGACCGGCCCGCGAGGCGCACGGCCACGGTGGTCAGCCCGGCCACGGCGAGCAACCGAAGCCGGTCGCCACCGGCGCCAACCTGCTGGAGTTCGAGGTCGTTCCGCTCGCAGGTCCCGCCAGCCACTAGCCCAGCTGGCGTCGGTTCCCAGGACGGTCGACTGGCGTCGGTTTCCGGCGGCGGTCAGGTGTTGCGGGAGCTGATCAGGGACGCGAAGGCGATCAGGTTGTCCTGGTAGCCAATGCTGCCACCGACCCACTGGCCGCCACAGGTGATCAACCGGAGGCCGGGCCGCTCGAAGTCGCCGTAGACCCGCTCGACGGGCAGCCCCGACTTGTCGAACCGTTCCACCGAGTTGACCTCGAAGATCGCCACCGACCGGTCGGCCCGGGTCACCTCGACCCGGGCACCGGGCCGGAGCTTGCCGAGATCGTGGAAGACCGACGGCCCGGTACGGGTATCCGCGTGCCCGACGATGACCGCCGGGCCGAACTGGCCGGGCGTGGGCCCGCGGTCGTACCAGCCGGTCTCGTTGTGCTGGTCGAGGGCGGGCACCGCGATGGTCCCGTCCGGCGCGAGCCCCACCTGGCCCACCGGGGCGGTCACCCCGATCGACTTGATCACGAGCTGCACCGGCCGGCTCGGTTCCAGCACCGGAAACTTCTTGGGTGGCGGCCGGTTACCCGCCATCAGCCAGTCCAGCGGCGAATGCCCGGCCTGTCCGAGTCCAGCGCCCGTGGCGAACACCCCTGCCAGCACCAGCATGACCGCGAGCACGCCGCGCCACCGGTGCGGCGACGGTGGGCGGATACGGCGTCTCGGCGTACGTGGTGGGATGGTCCGCGTCGGTCGGCCCACGGGCACCGGCTGCTGCCTGCTGACCCACCGCGCGTGGGCGGCGGGCGTCAGAGGCTGCGATGCCGGACGGTGTCCGGCCGACGGGCGGGCCATCGTCCGTGCGGTCAGCCGCCGGCCCGGCCGCGCACGGGTCGGGTACGGACGTTGCGGCGGCGCAGGGCGACCAGCCCGACCGCGACCCCGAGTACGGTGCTGCCGAGCCCGCCGACGAGCAGCAGGTTGCCGTCGTCCAGCCCGGCGCTACCGCCGAAGCCGGTGGCCGGGCCCCGGGTGGGATGATCGCTGGCCACCACGATCAACTGGGTGCTGGCACTACGACCGTCCGGGCAGCTCAACCGGACCCGGTAGCCGTCGGCGGCGGTGTTTCTCGGCACCCGGGCCGTGGCCTCCAGGAAGCCGGCATTCGGGTGCACGGTGATCGAGCCGAACGCGGGTGACTCGACGGTGGCGGGGGCGTTGTTCTCCCGGCAGCTGGCCCGGATGTCCACGGTCCGACCGGCCTGCACCGTACTCGGGATGAGATCGACGAAGACGTCGGCCGCCTGGGCAGGGGCAGCGCCGAGCAGCACGCTCGCGATCGCCGCCGCGACGACGAGGAGTCCCGCCGTACGCCGATGTTCGGACATCACGAGCCCCCTCCTGGCACCGCCGACCGATGCCGGCGTCCCTGCCCCGCCGGAAGCTGGGGTCCTTGCCCCTCAGGGAGGCGGATCACAGGTGGCTGCCCTCGGCCGTCGCGTAGGCTCACGTTCCTGTGACCTCCAGCCAGCAGGACCAGGATCTCGTCGTGCCGTCCCGGCACGCCGCCCGGATCCGTACCTTCCATCCGCGTCGCGGTCGGCTCAGCGGGCGGCATCACGACGCGCTCGAACGCATCTGGCCCGCCTACGGCCTTCTCGTCCCGGACGCGCCCACCGCGCCGGTAGATCTGGCCACCCTGTTCGGACGCCGAGCACCGGTAGTGCTGGAGATCGGCTCCGGGATGGGCGATGCCACCGCTGCGATGGCATCCGCCGACCCTGGCCGAGACTATCTCGCGGTTGAGGTGCATACGCCCGGAATCGCCAACCTCCTCGCCCTCGTCGAGCGACTGGGCCTGACCAACGTGCGGGTCGCCCAGGGGGACGCGGTCACCCTGGTCCAGCACATGCTCCCGGCGGAGTGCCTGGACGCCGTACACGTGTTCTTCCCCGATCCGTGGCCGAAGGCCCGGCACCACAAGCGGCGGCTGATCCAGCCCGCGCACGTCGCACTGCTGCGGTCCCGGCTGGTCCCCGGCGGTACGGTGCACTGCGCCACCGACTGGGCGGAGTACGCCGAGGCGATGCGGGACACCCTGACCGGTGACCCTGAGCTGGTCGACGTCTTCGAGGGGTACGCCCCTCGGCCGGCCCACCGGCCAATGACCAAGTTCGAGCGGCGCGGGATCACCGCCGGTCGGCAGATCTTCGACCTGATCTTCGAGCGTCGCCAGCCCACTCTCGGATAGCTGTCGCCTTCCCTCCGTCGGGTAGATCTTGATTCGGGCTGGCGCTGACGCGATCATCCAGGCACCATGGACCAGCCATGACGCTCACTGACCAGCTGCCGCGCAGCGCCGACCCCGACACCCTCTACGACGCGTTCACCAGCTGGGCGACCGAGCAGGGACTCACCCTCTATCCCCACCAGGACGAGGCGCTGATCGAGATCGTCTCCGGCGCCAACGTGATCATGAACACGCCCACCGGCTCCGGCAAGAGCCTGGTGGCCATCGCGGCACACTTCGCCGCTCTCGCCGACAACCGCACCACCTTCTACACCGCGCCGATCAAGGCCCTGGTGTCGGAAAAGTTCTTCGCCCTCTGCAAGATCTTCGGACCGGCCAACGTCGGCATGCTCACCGGGGACGCCAGCGTCAACGAGGACGCCCCGATCATCTGCTGCACCGCCGAGATCCTGGCCAACATCGCGCTGCGCGAGGGGTCGCGCGCCGACGTCGGCCAGGTGGTCATGGACGAGTTCCACTTCTACGCCGAGCCGGACCGGGGCTGGGCCTGGCAGGTGCCGCTGATCGAACTGCCCCAGGCGCAGTTCGTGCTGATGTCGGCCACCTTGGGAGACGTCACCCGGTTCGTCGACGACCTGACCCGCCGCACCGGCCGGGCCACCGCCGTCGTACGCTCCGCCGAGCGACCGGTGCCGCTGATGTTCTCGTACGTCACCACGCCGCTGCACGAAACCCTGGAGGAGCTGCTCACCACCCACCAGGCCCCGGTGTACGTGGTGCACTTCACCCAGGCCGCCGCCCTGGAACGGGCCCAGGCCCTGATGAGCGTCAACGTGTGCAGCCGGGCCGAGAAGGACGCCATCGCCAAGGCGATCGGCAACTTCCGGTTCACCTCCGGCTTCGGGCGTACCCTGTCCCGCCTGGTCCGGCACGGCATCGGCGTACACCACGCCGGCATGCTCCCGAAATACCGCCGGCTGGTGGAGACGCTGGCCCAGGCCGGACTACTCAAGGTCATCTGCGGTACCGACACCCTCGGGGTGGGCATCAACGTGCCCATCCGGACCGTGCTCTTCACCGCGCTGTCGAAGTACGACGGGGTGAAGACCCGGCTGCTCAAGGCGCGCGAGTTCCACCAGATCGCCGGCCGGGCCGGCCGGGCCGGCTTCGACACCATCGGCCGGGTGGTCGTACAGGCCCCCGACCACGTCATCGAGAACGAGAAGGCACTGGCCAAGGCGGGCGACGACCCGAAGAAGCGGCGCAAGGTGGTCCGTAAGAAGCCGCCCGAGGGGTCGATCGGCTGGGGCAAGCCGACCTTCGAGCGCCTGATCGAGGCCGAACCGGAGCCGCTCACCTCCAGCTTCCAGGTCAGCCACTCGATGCTGCTCAACGTCATCGGCCGCCCCGGCGACGCGTTCGCCGCGATGCGGCACCTGCTCACCGACAACCACGAGGACCGGCCGGCGCAGCGCCGGCACATCCGCCGGGCCATCGCCATCTACCGGGCCCTACTCGCCGGGGGCGTGGTGGAGCAGCTGCCCGAGCCGGACGAGACCGGCCGCCGAGTACGCCTCACCGTCGACCTTCAGCTCGACTTCGCGCTCAACCAGCCGCTGTCGCCGTTCGCGCTGGCCGCCATCGAACTGCTCGACCGGGAGTCACCGACCTATCCGTTGGACGCGCTGTCGGTCATCGAGTCCACCCTGGACGATCCGCGTCAGGTGCTCTCCGCGCAGCAGTTCAAGGCGCGCGGCGAGGCGGTCGCGCAGATGAAGGCCGACGGCATCGAGTACGAGGCCCGCCTCGAACTGCTCGACGTGGTCACCCACCCGAAACCGCTGGCCGAACTACTGGACGCCGCCTACGAGATGTACCGGCAGGGGCACCCGTGGGTCGCCGACCACCAGCTCTCGCCGAAGTCCGTGGTCCGCGACATGTACGAGCGGGCGATGACCTTCACCGAGTACGTCAACTTCTACGGCCTGTCCCGCTCGGAGGGACTGGTCCTGCGCTACCTGGCCGACGCGTACAAGGCGGTCCGGCAGACCGTCCCGGAGGATGCCAAGACCGAGGAGCTGGTCGACCTCATCGAGTGGCTGGGCGAACTGGTCCGGCAGGTCGACTCCAGCCTGATCGACGAGTGGGAGCGGCTGCGCAACCCGACCGACGCCGACCCCGAGACCGTCGTGATCGACGACCGGCCACCGGCGGTGACCAAGAACCTCCGCGCCTTCCGGGTACTGGTCCGCAACGCCCTGTTCCGCCGGGTCGAACTCGCCGCACTGCGTCGCTACGACGAGTTGGGCACCCTGGACGCCGAGTCCGGTTGGGACGCCGACGCCTGGGCGGAGGCGCTGGAGCCGTACTTCGAGGCGTACGACGAGATCGGCACCGGGCCGGCGGCGCGTGGACCGGCGCTGCTGATGATCGACCAGCAGCGGGACCGGTGGACCGTTCGGCAGATCTTCGACGACCCGGACGACGACCACGACTGGGGCATCAGCGCCGAGGTGGACCTGGCCGCCTCCGACGAGGCCGGGGCGGCGGTGCTACGGATCACCGAGGTGGGGCAACTGTGAACGGCTGCGGCCCAAGTCAGATCTGATAGCGGCCGATTCACTCGGATTCAGGGTGGCTGTTCCTTCCTGTCGTGCTCCGGGTGGGAAGCGCCGGGATCGGGTCTGGACCGAATCGACGTCGCCCGGCGACGATCTGGACGGCGCCGCTGATGCAGTGGTGTGCCACCATCGGCCACATGCACATCCGTCGAATCAAGGCGTGTCTCAACGGGGGCCGGACGTCCACCGACCATCCAGGGGTACCGATCAGCCCGGATGAGCTGGCGATCGCCGCGAAAGCGGCGGTGCACGCCGGTGCCGAGGCCATCCACCTGCACCCACGCGACGCCCGTGGAGAGCAGTCCGTGGCCGCGCAGGACGTGGCCGCCGCCGTCGAGGCCGTACGTCGCGCCTGCCCAGATACGCCCATCGGTGTCACCACCGGGCTCTGGATCACCGGTGGGGACGCCGACGCCCGGCAGGCCAGCATCGAGCGGTGGAGGGGCCTCGACCCGGTCGAGCGGCCCGACTTCGCCTCACTCAACGTTGCCGAGGATGGGGCTAACACGCTCGCAGCGACCCTGGTCGGACTGGGAGTCGGGATCGAGGCCGGCGTGTGGTCACCGGCCGACGCCGATCTGCTCGCCGAGGCCCCCTACGTCGCGAATTGTCTGCGCGTACTTGTCGAGGTGTTGGACACGCCCGCTGACCGTTGCCTCTCCGCCGCCGACGCGATCCTGGCCCGAATGGATGCCCACCAACTGAACCTGCCGCGGCTCCTGCACGGCGAGGACGACTCCGCCTGGCCCCTGCTCAGGTACGCCGGACGCCTGGGGCTGCCCACGCGAATCGGCCTGGAGGACGCCATCGTCGGGCCGCACGGCGAGCCCGTGCGGGACAACGCTGAACTGATCGCGATCGGTCTGCGCCTGATGAGCTGATCGTCTGCGGTCTTCGGAAATCCCTTCAGGAGGCTGGATGCCATTTGCCGTCGACCACATCTACATCCCGATCAAGTTCGATCTCGGTGGGGTCATCGACGATGTGTGGGAGGTGATGCCCGTCCTGGAGCGTTTCGGCGAGGTCTCGATCGACGCCGTGGACGACAAGGACGCCCGCTCCTACAACATCTCCTATCTGGCCACGCATCCGCCGGTCGTGACCATCAAAGTCGGCACGTCGCGGGTACGACTACGCGACATCACCTGGTCCGTGGCGACCGAACTGGTCGTCTACTCCGGCCTTGGCGTCCTCTCGGTCGATCTGCGCTTCTCCGCGCCCAGCCGCCTGGCAACCGACGACGACCTGCGGCGGTTCTACGACGACCAGGTTGCCGCCAACAATGTCGACTACTTCGAGTACCTGGCCGATGTGGGCGTGTTGTCGAAGAACCTCGCGTCCTACCGCAGCTCCGCCGAGGCGAACAAAGCGTCGCATTCGGGCTGGCGCGCGGCACCCTACGTGACGCGCCTGCGCGCCGCGCTGCTGGGCAGCCCCGCTTTCCGCCCACGTGAGCATTGCTACCCGTTCCAGAACATGCGGCAGTTCTTCGTGCTGCGGCATGCTGACCCGATCGAGGTGACCGGTCCGCACGCAGCCGAGGACGAAAGTCGCCTCCTCGACTCGCTGCTCGGACTGACCGCACGTACCCCTCGGCAGGGTGCCTCCCTCGCCGCCCCGGAATGGCCGCAGCTGAACATCGAGGACGTCGTCGTGCAGTCCAGCGGTTGGTCGACGGTGGCCGTCGTCGGCGAGGTGCGGCTGACCGACGCGCTGGACGTCGTCCAGGAGATGTACGGCCAGATGCATGCCCAGTGGTTCTTCTGTCAACTCTGGGTCGGTGTCGATCCGGCCGACCGGGAAGATGAGCTGTTGCTGACCGGCCCCGGAGGTGCCAGTGACCACCGGGTCGCCCACCTGGCGCGTACCCAGATGCAACTGGCCCACGGCCTGGCCGAGATCGGCAACGTCGACCTGATGTTCCGCGACCCGGTACGCGTCACCGTCGCCCACTTCCTCATCGAGAGTCTGCGGGTACGGCGACACGCCGAGGCCGCCCAGCGTCGTCTCGAACTTGTCCGGGCCAGCCTCGAACAGGTCTCCAATCTGCGTACTTCCTCATTCGAGCGCCGTCTGCAACTGTTGTTCGCCATTACCGCCATCGCCGGGGTGGTCAGTCTCTACCCGGCGCTGTCCAGCCTCAACAGCACCTGGCGGCTGGCCACGGTCGGGCTGTTCCTGGCGATGTCCCTCATGTGCTGGGGCGTCGTACGGGCGATGGGCCGGGCCGCCGAGTTGGAGCGGACCGGGCGACGCGGCGGCAGGCGACTGTTCCGAAACCCGAATCGGTGAGCGATCAGCAACTGTCGGCCGAATAGTCCGTATCGCTGTCCCCATTACGATGTGCGGTCCCGCCACTGGGTCGAAGGTACGCCGGACGATGCACGAGCACGGTCCCCGCCTGCAACAGACGGGGACCGTGCGAGACCTCGATCGCGATTGCCGTGCCGGCCCGAGCCACGTCATCACCATGCGGTCAGTCGAGGACTGCGGTGGCCTCCACCTCCACCAGGAGATCCGGACCGGCAAGGGCGCTGACGCCCAGCCCCGTGAACGGCGGGACCGGGGTAACGCCCAGCTTCGCGGCCGCCCGGTTGATCCCCTCAACCAGCAGGGGCATCTTGTCGGGAGTCCAGTCCACGACGTACGCGGTCAGTTTCGCCACGTCGTCGAAGGAGCCGCCGACTGCGGCCAGGGCGGTGGCGACGTTGAGGTAGCACTGCTCGACCTGGGCAGCGAGGTCGCCCACGCCGACCGTGGTCCCGGCGGAATCGACGGCGACCTGACCGGCGAGGAAGACCAACTTCGACCCGGTGGCGACCGACACCTGCCGATAGATGTCGACCTTCGGTAGTCCTTCAGGGTTCACCAGATTGATGGCCATGTTGGCTCCTTGTCGTCAAAGGGGTGCACATTGAGGTCCGGAAACCCGAACCCGGAAACTATAGCAAAGCTATGCTATGTAATGTAGCAGCATGGCGAGGACGAAGGATCCGGCGGTCCGCACCCTGCTCATCGAGCGCGCGGCACACATGCTCCGCACCCGGGAGCCGGTCACCCTGCGCTCGCTGGTGGCCGGGACCGGCGTGTCGACGATGGCCGTCTACACCTACTTCGGCGGCATGGACGGCATGTGGAAAGCCCTCCGCCAGGAGGGCTTCACCCGCCTGGCGGCCAGGTTCGCGGCAACGCCAACATCCCAGGACCCGGTGCAGGACCTGGCCGCCCTGGTCGCCGCCTACCTCGGCAACGCCCTGGACCACCCCGACCTGTACCGGGTCATGTTCGACGCGAACTTCGACCTCGAAGACCTCAAGGCAGCGGACGCCACCCTGGAACACCTGGTCCAGGCTGCCCGACGGAGCCGGGAGATCGGCCGCTTCCGCGCCGAGACCGACCCGCTGGAACTGGCGATCCAAAGTTGGGCCATCGGACACGGGCTGGTCTCCCTGGTCGCCAACGGCCCGCTGCCCCGTCAGACCCTCGGCCACGGCGCCCCCATGCTGACCGCACTGTTCATCGGCGCGGGAGACGACCCCGACAACTGTCGTCGATCGGTCGAGAACGGCTGGGAGCAACTGCACGCACCCGGCGAATAGCTCCGCAGCCTGTCCCGGCCCGAGCAGTACTTCTCCGTGCGACGCGGCGACGCGGCCCTCCAACCCTCTCCACCGCACGGCGAATCGAGCTCACGGCGAACGAGCTGACGACGAGCCGCCTCATGGGCGCGCCAACCAGACGCGCGCCTTCCCATATTCCGGCGAAACCTGCGGTCCGGAACGTCCCCTTTGGGCTGGGCGAAGCGGCGTCAGTCAATTAGAATGTATGTACTAATCCGGCTTCTGAACTGGGAGGACAGCCGTGACCGCGCCCGTCTCCGCCACCCCAACCTCCCCCACCGCCGCCGCCCCGCTGCCCTACGCCACCCTGCTCGGTTTCACCCGTTACGTCGACCGCACCGGGCCTGCCAAGGCCAACTTCGTCGGGGGTCTGCGCAAGCAGCGGGCGAGCCGCTCCGGCTTCAACCCGCACGGCCAGTTCGTCAAGGCGCTCAAGAGCGACATCGCTTTCCACACCGGCGGCACGCACCTCACCGAAGTCGTCAACATCGTCAAGCCACGCTGGCAGCCGCTCTACGCGGCGCTGGTGCCCGGCGCGCTGCGCTACCTGGAGTCACTCGGCGATCCGGCAGCGGTCCAGCTCGCCCAGACCCGGGACGCGCTCGGCCTGCTCGGCGGCCTGCCGGTGAAGGTCAACCCACACTTCGGGGTGCGCTACGAGGACGGCCACGCCGAGGCCGTACGACTGCACTTCGACGAGACCGCCCCAAGCGACGAGACCGTGCTGGCCGCCCTGCACCTGATGGGCCGCCACATGGAGCAGGTGCTTCCGCACGCCGAGCCGGTCCTGGTCGACCTGCGGCGGGGTGTGACCCACCGACGCGATCCCGGAGTCAAGCCCCAGCAGGTGGAGAGCTGGCTGGCCGGTGAGGCCGCTGCCTTCGCCGCCATCTGGTCCATCGCCGCCTGACCCAACTGGTTCCCCGCACGCACGCACACTTGCCGAGAAAGAGTGGCTGTTCAACGCGAATGGCCACTCTTTCTCTGTGCAGCTACGGACGCACGAGGGCACACACTGCGGCCGTACCGGGAGAGGCAACCGTCCATGGAGTTCCTGCTCGGCGGGTGCGCCGAGGTCTGCGTTCGAGGCTTAGATTTGCTAGATTCTGAAAATGTCAAATCTGAGTGAAGTTCTGGAACGTGCTGGAAACGAGCTTCGCTACGCGGACTCCGGCGGCGACCGCCAGCCGGTCGTGTTCACCCACGGTGCCGGCATGGACCATCGGATGTTCGACGTGCAGGCCACCGCACTGTGCGCGGCCGGGCATCGGGTGGTCAGCTGGGATCTACGCGGACACGGCATCTCCACACTCGCTGCCGGCGTACGGTTCGACGCGACCTCGGTCGTGGACGACCTCGCGGCGCTCCTCGACCACCTCGCGCTCGACCGTCCGGTCCTCGTCGGCCACTCCCTCGGCGGGAACATCTCGCAGGCGCTGGTCCGTCGACTGCCCGACCACGCGGGTGCGCTCATCGTCGTCGACTCGACCTGGAACGCCGGCCCGCTCACCGGGCTGGAACGGTTCCTACTCGGTCTCGCGGCCCCGTCGCTCGCCCTCATCCCGGCATCCCGGCTACCCGGGCTGATGGCACGGGCATCAGCTGTCACCCCGGCTGGCGTCACCGAAGCGAAGGCAACGTTCAGTCGGATGCCCAAAGCGGTCTTCCTCGACGTCTGGCGGGCGACCGCGTCGCTCGTCGCGCCTGAGCCGGGCTACCACACCCCCGTACCGCTCGGGCTCATCCGGGGTGGACGCGATCGCACCGGTAACATCGCGACGGCAATGCCGCGCTGGGCCATCGCCGAGGGAGTGACCGAGCGAGTCATCCCCGACGCCGGACACCTGGTCACCCTGGACGCGCCGGACGCGACGACGTACGCCATCCGCGATCTCCTCGACGGCTGGGAGCGGGATGCTGGCAAGGATGGGAACGGATCGACCAGATGACCACAGACGACGACCGGACGGCCTTCATCACGGCCATGGGCGACCTACTCGCGTCCTGGAACCTCTCGCGGACCACCGGCCGGATCTACGGGCACCTGCTGCTGCACTCCGCGCCGACGTCGCTGGACACACTCGGCTCAGCACTCGGACTGAGCAAGGGCACCGTAAGCACCTCCGTCCGTGAACTGACCGCGTGGGGGCTGGCACGCACCATCCCGCAGCCGGGCAGTCGGCGGCTACTCGTCGAGGCCGCGGGCGGCTTCGAGCAACTGCTCGCCGCCAGTCACGAACGGTCCAGGGCCCTCATCCGGGTCCTTCGCGACGGCGGCAACCTCGCCGAGGACGAGCAGGCCCGCAGCCGTCTGACCGACGTCACCGAACTCTTCGAATCCTATGTATCGGCCGGCGATGAAATGCTGCGGCGGACCCGGGACGGAAACAGAGGGCCACGCCCCTGAGGCGTACCGCCCGGATGCACCGCTGCCGGAACACGGATGCGCTCAGCGTTGCGGCCCACATTGGAAAACCACCAACCGCAGGAACCCGGAATGGGTGGTCGTTCCGCGAGGAACAACCACCCATTCCGGGGAACTGCGAGGATCTTGCGGAGCGGTCACGCCGCAGTCAGGTACTTCTCCAGATCGTCGAGGATCTTGCCGGCGGCGGTGACACCGATACCCGTCATCCAGATCTCGTCCGGCACCACGTGCGACTTGCCGGCCTTCACCGCGGGAAGGTTCTTCCACAGGGTGCCGCCGGTGACCTTCGCCTGCTCGGCAGCGGCCTTCTCGCCGTACGCGGCGACGAAGATGATGTCGCCGTCGACCTCGGCGATCCGCTCCGGGCTGACCTTGTCCATCCGCTTGTCTTCCTTGTCGGCCAGCAACTGACGCTCCGGACGACCGAGGCCGACGTCACCGACGACGATGCCGGAGAACGAGTCCGGCCCGTACACCCGGATCTCGGCCGGCATGAAACGGACGATGGAGATCTTCCGTGCCGCCGGGTCGCCGAGCTTCGCGCCCAGGTCCTTGGCCCGCTTCTCGTACGCGGCCAGCAGGTCACGGGCCTGCTGGTCCTTGCCCAGTGCCTTACCGTCGAGAAGGAAGTTCTCCTTCCAGGTGATGCCCACCTTCTCGGTGAAGACGGTGGGGGCGATCTTGGACAGCTCGTCGTAGAACTTCTCCTGGCGGAACTTGCTGCCCAGGATCAGGTCCGGCTTGAGCGCGGTGATCCCCTCCAGGTCGGGCTCGGTGAGGACACCGACCTCCTTGATCGAGGTGAGCTGGTCACCGAAGTAGGTCGGCCAGCCCTTGGCCTCGCCCGCCCGAGCCGCGCCTACCGGCACGACGCCCAGCGACAGCGCAGTATCGATCTTGTCGGTGTCGAGCACCACGACCCGCTTGGGGCTGACCGGCACCGAGGTGGTGCCCATCACGTGGGTGATCGAATGGGTTTCCGCCGTGTCGGACCCGGCGGCCGGATCGCTCTCAGCGCATCCGGTCAGGCCGACACCGACCGCGACGACCGCGGCGATGGCGGTGGCGAGACGGCGCATGATGTTCCTTTCATCAGGGATGGTGTGGTGAGCGTGGGGACGACCATCGGCGCCCCGGTCACCGGGCAGGGCACGACCACACAGTCGAGCCCGAAGACGTCACGGACCAGGTCCGCGGTGAGGATCTCGCGGGGCGCACCGGCCGCGACCACCGCACCGCCGCGCATGGCGATCAGGTGGTCGGCGTAGCGGGCCGCCTGGTTGAGGTCGTGCAGGACGGCCACCACGGTACGGCCGCGGTCGACCCGCAACTGGTGCAGCAGGTCCAGGACCTCCACCTGGTGGGCCAGGTCGAGGAAGGTGGTCGGCTCGTCGAGCAGCAACGCCTCGGTCTCCTGGGCCAGGGTCATCGCGATCCAGACCCGCTGCCGCTGGCCGCCGGAAAGGGTGTCCACCGCCCGATCGGCGAGGTCGTCCACGTTGGCCAGGGCCATCGCCTCGGCCACCGCCGACCCGTCCTGGGCGGACCACTGCCGCCACCACCGCTGGTAGGGCTGCCGCCCCCGGCCGACCAGGTCGGCGACGGTGACTCCTTCCGGCACGAGCGGGCTCTGCGGCAGGACGCCCAGCCGCCGGGCCACCTCCCGGGTCGGCAGTTCCCGGATCGCCGTACCGTCGAGCAGCACGGTGCCCCGGTTCGGGGTGAGCAGCCGGGCCATGGTGCGCAACAGGGTGGACTTGCCGCAGGCGTTGGGACCGACGATGACGGTGAAGGCGTCCGACGGCAGTTCGACGTCGAGTCCGTCGATGACGATCCGGTCGTCGTAGCCGACGACGAGGTCGCGCGTGGAAAGCTTCACGGGTTCCTCCGGACGGTGACGGGACTCATCAGGCGACCTTCCGTCGACCCCATCAGACGGCCTTCCGTCGGCCACGGACCAGCAGGAAGATCAGGTACGGGCCGCCGATGGCGGCGGTGAGCACCCCGGCGGGCAGTTGGGTCGGGGCGAACAGCCGCCGACCGGCAAGGTCGGCCAGCACGACCAGTACCGCGCCGACCAGTGCTGCGCAAACCAGCGGGGGACGTTCCGCACGGACCAACCGCCGGGCGACCTGGGGCGCCACCAGGGCCACGAAGTCCACCGCGCCGACCTGGGCGGTGACCGACGCGGCGGCAAGGACACCGGTGGTGGCCAGGCCGACCCGCCGGGCGGTGGGCCGCAGGCCGAGGCCCCGGGCCGTGTCGTCGTCGAGGGCGCTGCTGTTCAACGCCCAGCCGGCCCAGAGCAGCACCGGCAGCAGCACCAGAAGGGTGACCGCGATGTACCTCGCCTCGGTCCAGCCCTTGCCGGCGAGGGTACCGACGAGCCAGATCTGCGCCCGCATCCCGTCGATCGGGTCGGCTGAGAGGAGCACCACCTCGGTCAGTGCGCGCAGGGCCATCGCGACGGCGACCCCGGCCAGGACGAACCGCTGGGCGGCCAGGCCGTGCTTGGAGCCCAGCGCCAGCAGTGCGGCGGCGGCGAACAGGCCACCGGCCAAGGCGGCGGGTGCGACCAGGGCGGCGGCGACCCCGGTAGTCAGCGCGATGGTGGCGGCCAGGCCGGCGCCCTGGGTGATGCCGATGATGTCCGGGCTGGCCAACGCGTTGCGGGAAACGCTCTGGATCAGGGTGCCGGCGATGCCGAAGGCTGCCCCGGCCACGACCGCGAGGACGATGCGGGGCAACCGCAGGTCGAGCACGACCAGGTCGTACGGGGTGCCGGCACCGGAGAGCGAGCGCAGTACGTCGACCGGCGCGACGTACGGGGTGCCCAGGGAGAGGCTGAACACCACGGCGGCGCAGAGTACGACCAGCAGCCCGACCGCAACGAACACGGATCGGCGACGGACGAGCAGGCTGGCCCGGCCGAGCCGGATCAGGGCCCGGTTCCCGGGGAGCATGGTCGATGCCGCCTTGGCGGCCGACGTCGGGTCGGCAGCACGTTCGCGAAGTGTGGTCATGAGGTCACCACGCGGGCCCGACGGACCATGATCACCAACAGTGGCGCTCCGATCAGGGCGGTGACGATGCCCGCCGGGATCTCGCCGGGCGGGGCGACCAGCCGCCCGATGATGTCGGCGGCGAGCAGCAGCACCGGCCCAAACAGGCCGGAAACGAGCAGGGTCCACCGGTGGTCGGTGCCGACCAGGGCGCGGGCCAGGTGCGGCACGGCTAGCCCGACGAAGGCGATCGGCCCGGCCGCCGCCACCCCCGCCCCGATGAGCAGCACGGCGGCGGCTCCGCCGCTGAGGCGTACCAGTCCGACCCGGTGCCCCAGGCCCCGGGCAACGTCGTCGCCGAGGGCCAGGGCGTCCAGGCCCCGGGCGGCCACAGCGGCGAGCACCAGCCCGACCAGGGCGAAGGGAACGACCTGGGCGGCGACGGTGGCGTCTCGGCCGGCGATTCCGCCGACCACCCAGAACCGGTATTCCTCGAAGGTGCGGGCGTCGATGCTGAGCAGGGCGACGACGATCGCGCCGAAGCTGGCGTCCATGGCGACGCCGACCAGGGCGAGAGTCACCGGGTTGGCACCGTCGCGGGTCCGGTTGGCGATGCCGAAGACGAGCAGCCCGGCAAGGAGGGCACCGGCGATGCCGAACCAGACGTACCCGGCGAGGGTGCCGACGCCGAAGACCGCGATGGCGACGACCACACCGAGCGAGGCACCGGCGCTGATGCCCATGATCCGGGGCTCCGCGAGTGGGTTGCGGGTCAGGGCCTGCAACAGCACACCGGAGACCGCGAGCGCCGCACCGACGACGAGCCCGATGGCCGTACGGGGCATGCGCAGTTCCCAGATGATGATGCTGGCCTCGCTGCCGTCCGCCGCGACCAGGGCGTGCCAGACCTGCGCCGGGGAGAGCGGCTTGCTGCCGATGGCGAAGCTCGCCAGTACCGTCAGCCCGAGCAACGCCAGCGCGCCGACGACGACAGCCACCCGACGGCGGTCACGCCGGGGCGGGCGGGTCTCCAGCCCGGCCGACTGGACCGCAGCGCTGGTCACTGATCTCGCACTCCTCACATTAGGGTCGGCTAACCTTATGGCCTGGTCAGTCGGCTCATGGGCCGGGGATGGCCGAAGTCACGATGGTCGACGTGCCATCCAAGCGGAGAGGGACCGGACGTGATCGCCGCCCTGCAATGCGTGGTGCTGGACTGTCCCGACGTCGCCAAGCTGGCGCACTTCTACCAATCCCTGCTGGGCGGCACAGTCAACCAGCCCGACCGGCGGTGGAGCCTGGACGAGGACTGGGCCACCCTGCACACCGGTTCCGGACTGGTGCTGGCGTTCCAACGGGTGGCGGACCACCAGCCACCCCGGTGGCCCGACCCCACCCGTCCCCAGCAGTTCCACCTCGACCTGGGCGTGCCCGACCTGGACGCGGCCGAACGGGAGGTGCTCGCGGCCGGAGCCACGTTGCTCGATGCTGGGGACCCCACCCGGGGATGGCGGGTCTACGCCGACCCGGCCGGGCACCCGTTCTGCCTCGTCTGCGAGTGATGTCCGGTCCGCTGTGAATCAGCGGCGGCACGCCGGGCAGACCGACAAGACCTCGGGCGGGCGGGCCGAAGGTCGGGCAAGCTGTCGGGATGGCGGTCGACATCGTCTTCGAGCCTCCGGCACCGACCATCGACGAGGAGGCCGGCCGGATCATTGGCTGGCGCTCGGGGGTGCTCTCCGCGTACGGCCGTGACCGGGCCCGGCAACTCGGTGAACGGCACCGGGCCGACGGCATCACCGGGGTGTTCTGTTCCGACCTGGACAGCGTGGTGCAGACGGTGGAGATCGCCTTCCCGCACCGGGGCATTCCGATCCACCGGGACACCCGGCTACGTGAGTGCGACTACGGACACCTCGACGGTGTGCCGGTAACCGAGTTGGCCCCCTTGCGGTCACGGCACATCGACGAGCCGTTCCCGGGTGGGCAAAGCTACCGTCAGGTGGTCGACCAGACCCGGGGGTTCCTGCGTGATCTGGCCGCGGCGTGGGATGGACGGCAGGTGCTGGTGGTCGCCCACACGGCCAACCGGTGGGCATTTGACCATCTGCTCACCGGGGTGCCGTTGGAGGATCTGCTCAACGCGCCGCTGCACTGGCCGGAACGCGGGCAGTACCGCCTACCAACGGAGGGCATCGTCCGCCGGCACGGTTTCCACACCTGAGCGGCGCGGTCGAGGAAACAAGCAGCGTGGTCGAGGCGATAAGTCGAAGGCAGCCGGAGATCGGTTGTGCCTATCCTTGGCGACGACATGCAGACGCCGCCAGACTCCCACGCCCGTACCAAGCTCGCCGATCTTCGCTCCCGGCTGACCGAGCTGACCATCCGGGACCAGCGCCGTACCCAGCGCCGACTCGACGGAGTCCGCAAGATCCGCGACCCCGAGCGACGCGAGTCGGCCCTAGCCGAGATCGAGGCGGAGGTGGCCGCCGCCGAGGAGCAGCTGGCCATTCGCCGGGCCGGTGTGCCGCAGGTCACCTATCCGGTGGGGTTGCCGGTCAGCGAGAAGAAGGACGACATCCTCGCCGCGATCCGCGACCACCAGGTGGTGATCGTCGCCGGCGAGACGGGCTCGGGTAAGACCACGCAGCTGCCCAAGATCTGCCTGGAGCTGGGTCGGGGTGTGCGGGGCCTGATCGGGCACACCCAGCCGCGCCGGTTGGCCGCCCGTACCGTGGCGAACCGGATCGCTGAGGAGTTGGGCACCGAGCTGGGCCAGACGGTCGGCTACAAGGTGCGTTTCACCGACCAGGTCAGCGACGGCACCCTGGTCAAGCTGATGACCGACGGCATCCTGCTCGCCGAGTTGCAACAGGACCGGATGCTGAGCCGGTACGACACGCTGATCATCGACGAGGCACACGAGCGCAGCCTCAACATCGACTTCATCCTCGGTTACCTCAAGCAGCTACTCCCCCGCCGCCCCGACCTCAAGGTGATCATCACCTCGGCCACCATCGACCCGCAGCGCTTCGCCCGGCACTTCGGTACGCCGAATGGTCAGCTCAGCGTTGGAACATCGAACGGCCAGCTCAGCGAGGACAAGCCGGTCAGCGACGACAAGCCGGTCAGCGGGGACGCGCCGATCATCGAGGTGTCCGGCCGGACGTACCCGGTGGAGGTGCGCCACCGGCCCCTCGTGCTCGACCTCGACAACGAGGACGGCGAGGACGACGGCGAGAACGTCCGGGACCAGGTGCAGGCGATCAGCGACGCGGTCGAGGAACTGGTCGCCGAGGGACCCGGTGACATCCTGGTCTTCCTCAGTGGGGAACGGGAGATCCGAGACACCGCCGACGCGCTCGGCAAACTGGTCCAGTCCCGGCCCGCACTGCGCGGCACTGAGATCCTCCCGCTGTACGCCCGGCTCTCCGCCGCCGAACAGCATCGGATCTTCCAGGCACACAGTGCGCGACGGGTGGTGCTGTCCACCAACGTCGCTGAGACCTCGCTGACCGTGCCCGGCATCAAGTACGTCGTCGACCCCGGCACGGCCCGGATCTCCCGCTACAGCCACCGGTTGAAGGTGCAGCGACTGCCGATCGAGCCGATCTCCCAGGCCTCGGCCAACCAACGCAAGGGCCGATGTGGGCGTACCTCGGACGGCATCTGCATCCGCCTCTACGACGAGCAGGACTTCCTGTCCCGGCCCGAGTTCACCGACCCGGAGATCCTCCGTACCAACCTCGCCTCGGTCATCCTCCAGATGACCGCGATCGGGCTGGGCGACATCGCCGCCTTCCCGTTCATCGACCCGCCAGACCGGCGCAACATCACCGACGGCGTGCACCTGCTGCACGAGCTGGGTGCGTTGGAGCCGGCGACCAGCGACGCCGCCCAACGGCTGACCCCGTTGGGTCGCCGGTTGGCCCAGTTGCCGGTGGACCCCCGCCTGGCCCGGATGGTGCTGGAGGGCGAGCGCAACGGATGCGCCACCGAGGTGATGGTGATCGCCGCCGCGCTGTCGATCCAGGATCCACGGGAACGTCCGGCGGACAAGCAGGCCCAGGCCGACCAGGCGCACGCCCGGTTCGCCGACAAGGAGTCGGACTTCGCCGCGCTGCTCAACCTGTGGCGCTATCTGCGGGAGCAGCAGAAGGCGCTCTCCTCCAGCGCGTTTCGCCGGATGTGCAAGGCGGAATACCTCAACTACCTGCGGGTACGCGAGTGGCAGGACATCTTCAGCCAACTCCGCCAGGTGCTGCGTACCCTCGACGGTGGAACGGATCGGGCCGGCAACGCGGTTCGGCGAACGGAGCCAGACCCGGTCGGCGACGGTGCCGAGGTGGACGCGCAGCGGATCCACCAGTCGCTGCTGGCGGGCCTGCTCTCCCACGTCGGGCTCAAGGACGCGCAGAAGCACGAATACCTCGGTGCCCGAGGTGCCCGGTTCGCGCTCTTCCCCGGCTCGGCGCTGTTCAAGAAGCCGCCGCGCTGGGTGATGGCCGCCGAACTGGTGGAGACCTCCCGGCTCTGGGGGCGGATGGCGGCCCGAGTGGAACCGGAGTGGGTCGAGGCGCTCGCCGGCCACCTGGTCAAACGCAGTTACAGCGAGCCGCACTGGGAGAAGAAGCAGGGTGCGGTGCTGGCCTACGAACGGGTCACCCTGTACGGCATTCCGCTGGTCACCGGGCGGAAGGTGAACTTCGGCCGGATCGACCCGGCGCTCTCCCGCGAACTGTTCCTCCGGCACGCGCTGGTCGAGGGTGACTGGCAGACCCACCACAAGTTCTTCCAGGAGAACCGGGCCCTGTTGGACGAGGTCGAGGAGTTGGAGAACCGGGCCCGTCGGCGCGACATCCTGGTCGACGACGAGACCCTGTTCGAGTTCTACGACCAGCGGGTACCGGCCGACGTGGTTTCCGGCCGGCACTTCGACAGTTGGTGGAAGAAGACCCGCCGGGAGCAGCCCGACCTGCTCACCTTCGACCGGGAAATGCTGGTCAACCAGGGCCGGACCGGGGTGGCCGCGACCGACTACCCCAACACCTGGCACTCCGAGGGGATGGCGCTGCCGCTGACCTACCGATTCGAGCCGGGCACCGCCGCCGACGGGATCACCGTCGACATCCCGCTGCCGATGCTCAACCAGGTTCCGGCGGAGAGCTTCGACTGGCAGGTACCGGGGCTGCGCGAGGAGTTGGTCGTCGCGCTGATCCGGTCACTGCCCAAGGCCGTACGGCGCAATTTTGTCCCCGTGCCGGACTATGCGCGGGCGGTGCTGGCCCGGCTGCAACCGGGCGCGGAACCGCTGCTCGACGCGCTGGCCCGGGAGCTGCGCCGGATGACCGGGGTGACCATCCCCCGCGATGCCTGGGACCTCGACCGGCTGCCGGCCCACCTGCGGCTCAACTTCCGGGTGGTCGACGAGGAGCAGAAGCCGGTCGCCGAGGGCCGGAATCTCACCGCGCTCCAGCAGCAACTCAAAACGGAGGTACGCCGGGTCGTGGCAGCCGCCGCACCGGACGTGCAGCGCACCGGGTTGCGAGAGTGGAGCATCGGCACCCTGCCCCGCTCGGTGGAACAGACTCGGGCCGGCTACCTGGTGACCGCCTATCCGGCGCTGGTGGACGAGGGCGACAGTGTCGGGGTCCGGGCGTTCGAGACCGAGGCCGAGCAGCAGTCGGCGATGTGGGCGGGCACCCGTCGACTGCTCCGGCTGACCATTCCCTCCCCGGCGAAGTTCCTCCAGGGTCGGCTCTCCAACGAGGCGAAGCTGGCGCTGAGCCGTAACCCGCACCGCAACGTGGTCGACCTGCTCGACGACGCGGCCGGCGCGGCCATCGACAAGCTGGTCGCGGACGCGGGTGGGCCGGCCTGGGACGCCGAGGGCTTCGCCGCGCTGCGCGACCGGGTACGCGCCGACCTGGTGGACACCGTGGTCGAGGTGGTCGACCGGGTACGCCGGGTGCTGACCACGGCGTACGCGGTCGAGCAGCGGTTGGGGCGGACCAACAGCCTGACCATGGTGGCGGCGTTGGCCGACATCCGGGCGCAGCTCTCCGGGCTGGTGCACCAGGGATTCATCACCGAGACCGGATACGGCCGGCTGGCCGACGTACCCCGTTATCTGGCGGGCATCGAGCGACGGTTGGAGAAACTGCCGCAGAACCCGCAACGGGACCGGGAGCAGCAGACCCGGATCGAGCAGGTGCAGAAGGAGTACCAGGAGATGCTGGCTGCCCTGCCGCCGAGCCGCCGCAACGACGACGCGGTCCGGCAGATCCGCTGGATGATCGAGGAGTTGCGGGTGAACGTCTTCGCTCAGGCGCTCGGCACGCCGTACCCGGTCTCCGAGCAGCGGATCTATCGGGCGATGGATCTGGCCGAAGGGCGCTGAACGGATCTTGGCCGGTGTCCTGAATCGATGGCCGGCGGCTACTGCTAATTAGCATGGCCGCCATGCAGCACGAGACGGTTGGCGGACCCAGCAAACGATCACCCTGGCGACATGTGGTTTCCGCCGTACTCCTGATCGCTCTGCTCGGAGTCTTCTGCTCCATCCCGATGGACAACGTGCTGCGGGTGGTCACCGGGGCAACGGCGACGGCGCAGGTCGAGGGCTGCGCCAGGAGGGCAAGTACAACGTCTGCCGGGGCTCCTGGGCACGACACCCGCGCTCTTCGGCACGATCCTGCTGGCCCTGGTCATCGCCGTCGGCGCGTCCTCACTCAAGCGGAAGCGGACCACGGGCTGACCGCAGGAGAGATGTTGGCGTCAACTGGCCCCTCCAGGGGCCAGTTGACGCCAACATCTTTCAGTCATCCCAACTGACGGAACGTAATTCCCGTGGCCTGGACGAGTACGGGCCGGTCCGGCACCACGGGAGATCGACCAGTCCTGGGCAAGAGCCCGACCGGGCGCAGGTCCCTGCGGCAAGGCAAGGGTTGTCCATCAAGGAGTCCGAGTACCGCCAACCGGTGTTGTTGGTAGCAGGGCAGGTATGGCGTTTATCGGATCCGCAAAGTTGATCAGGGTCCGCCAATTGTGATCAGGGCCTCTGGAGGTTACGACCGGTTGAATCGCCCCACCGTAGGCAGCACCTGATGGTTGGCCATCACGATCCACACGAGCGACCTAGCATGGCGGCTATGCGGCACGAGAAAGTTGGCGGGTCCACCAGTCTCTCCCTCTGGCGAGATGTCGTTCGCGCCATACTCCAGGCCGCCCTGCTCTGGTTCCTCTGCGCCATTCCGATGACCAGCATGATGTGGCTGGCCTTTGGGGAGGCAGTAACGGCACAGGTCGAGGGCTGCGCCAAGGAGGGCACGTACAACGTCTGCCGGGGCTCCTGGACATTCGATGACGGACGCAGCTACAACGGCTCCATCGACGGCGCCACAGGGGACGACGTCGGTCGTACCGTCGAGGTCTGGGCGACCGATGACCTGGCCACTACCAACCGACTCGCTTGGGCGGCACCTTACGCGCTCTTCGGTGCGATCCTGGTCGCCCTCGCCCTCGCCCTGGCCGTGGCGGTGGCCCGCTCCCGACGGGCCCGGGCGCGTTCCTAACGGCGCGCAACCGCGAGCCCGACGAACGCCCGCCACGTAGCCGGGTCGAAGGCCAGCGTGCCGCCATCGCGGTCCTTTGTGTCCCGGAGCACCACACCAGGCAGGTTGTCGGCGACCTCGACACAGTCACCCGTGTTACCGCTGCTCTTGCCGGACTTCCGCCAGACCGCCCCGGTCAGGTCCATGTCTGGTAGGCGAGCGTTCGATGCTTCAGCGTGGCGAGCGCCACTTTTTCCGTGCGGCGGAACAGTCCGACCGCGATGCTCCAGCCGATCGGCCGGGCCGGCGGTCTCACCCGTGCTCAGAGCCACCGTGCTCAGAGCTACCGCGTTAAGGGTTACCGCGTTAAGGGTTACCGCGTTAAGGGTTACCGCGTTAAGGGTTACCGCGTTAAGGGTTACCGCGTTAAGGGTTACTGCGCTCGGCACCTACTACACCCCCCAGCGATGGGCAGCAGTTGTGGATGGAAATCGCGGCGGTCGGCGAGGTGCGCCGGATCGACGGCCGACGGTGTGTGGAGGTCACCGGATGGGACATCGTGCAGCGCATACGCGGTCAGGAGACAAGTCATCCGGTCTACGTGTGACTGGACGTACTGACCTGTCCGGGCGTACTGATCCATCCGTCGGTGCCGACGATATGAGCATTCCGCACACCCCGATCCGTCGGCTCTGGATCTGCCGCAACTGCGCTGGCCCGTGGCCGTGCGGGGCTGCCCGGCTGAGCCTGCTCCGCGAGTTCGCCGACAACCGGCCGGGGCTATGCGTATACCTCGCCGGCCAGTACGTGATCGCGGTAGATGACCTCTACCCCACGCATCCCGCGCTGATCTACGGACGGTTCCTTGGGTGGGTGCCAAGAAGATCCTGACCGACGTTCCAGAAGTCGGCGTAGCGGCCACCTCTGCGCAACAGCTCGTCGTGGGCGCCCTCTTCCACGATCCGGCCGCCGTCCAGGAAGACGATGTGATCGGCACGCTGGACGGTCCGTAGCCGATGCGCCACCAGCACCACCGTACGGCCCGTCATCAGGCGCTCGATCCCCTCATGTACGGCGGCCTCGTTGACCGGGTCCAGTGCGGAGGTCACCTCGTCCAGCAGCACGATGGGCGCGTTCTTCAGCAGGGCCCGCGCGATCGAGACGCGCTGGCGCTCACCGCCGGACAGCAGGGCACCGCCCTCGCCGACGTTCGTCGCCCATCCACCGGGCAATCGCTGAATCACTTCGTCCAGCCGCGCTGCGGTGGCTGCCGCCCGTACCTCGGCCTCGCTGGCGTCGGGACGACCGAGTCGTACGTTCTCCTCGATCGTGCCGTCGAAGAGATAGACGTCCTGGAAGACGATGGCGATCTGCGCCATCAGCACCTCGGCCTCGATGTCACGTACGTCCACACCGCCCACCCGTACCGCGCCGGCGTCCACGTCGTAGAAGCGTGCGATCAACTGCAACAGGGTGCTCTTACCCGAACCCGACGGTCCGACGACGGCGAGCCGCTGTCCCTGCGGTAGCGACAGCGACACGTTGTCGATCACGGTGCGGTCGTCATGCCGGAAGGTGACGGAGTCGAACTCCAGGTCGTGGCGTTGCGGCCGGATCGGTTGGCGAGCCGTCGGCAGCGGCGGGGTACGCAACACCGCGTCGAGTCTGGTCAGCTCGGCACGCGCGACACGTAGTTGACCACCGAGTTCCGCCAGCGACAGCAGCGGATCCGCGCAGCGGGCGGCGAGCACCAGAATCGCCAGGACCTCCGCCGCGCCGATGCCCCCGCCGAGTGCGAGGTAGCTGCCCAGGACCAACAAGGCGGTGAAGGTCGCCTGCACCGTGAGCGCCAGGCCCAGTACGCCGGGCAGCGTCGCGAGCGTGGTACGACGGGACGCGCGCTGGAGTTCCGTCAGCGAGTCGTCGAGCAGTCGGAAGCGTTCGCCGGTCCGGCCGCCGGCTCGCAACACCGGCTGGGCCTGAAGATATTCGATGACTCGCCCGGTGGCCTCCTGCTCCCGTTTGGCGCGCTCCGCGTCGGCGGTGGCCATCGCACGTCCCGTCCACACCTGGATGGCCGCCACGACCGGTACGGCGACCAACGCGGCCAACCCCAGCTGCCAGTTGAAGGCAAGCATCACGACGACGATCGTCAGGGGCGTCACCGAGGCGGAGACCAGTGGTCCCAGCAGATGCGCGATGACGCTCATTGCCTCCAGGACACCCCGGCTGGCCAGGGTGGACACCTCCCCGATCCGGCCTGCGCCGTGCCAGCCAATCGGCAGTCGGGCCAGGTGCTCGCCGAGCCGGTGGTACATGCCACGCAACAGGGTGGTGCCGGCACGGAAGCCGAGCAGATCGCTGGTGTAGCGCAGCACGGCGTAGACCGCGACCGCAGCCCCGAACGCGATCAGCCAGGGCCACGCGTTTTCCGGGTTGTTTCCGAGCAGTGCTTGCAGGACGGGAACAAGCAGTGCGTAGGACAGCCCTTCGACCACTGCGGTAATCGTCATCAGGGCGACGGTGCGGCGCACCGGCGGGGCGTACCGGTGTCCCAGCACGCGTAGCAGCATTCGGATCATCGGGGCTCGTCTCCTTGCCGTACGCCACCGGGAACTTCGTACCCGTCGGCGATCGCCGATCGGTGGGATTGCCAGAACGCGGCGAACCTTCCGCCTCTGGCCAGTAGTTCGGCGGGCCGGCCGCGCTCGACGATCGCCCCGTTCTCCAGCATCACGACGGTGTCGGCGTCGGCGATCGTCTCCAGGCGGTGGGCGATGACCAGGATCGTCCGGTCGCCCTGCAGCGTCTTGAGCGCCTGGCGTACCGCCTGTTCGGTGTGCGGGTCGGCGAAGGCGGTCGCCTCGTCGAGCACCAGTACGGGCGCGTCGGCGAGCAGCGCGCGGGCGATGGAGATCCGCTGTGCCTCGCCGCCCGACAGTTTCGCCTCGTCACCGAGCACCGTGTCGTATCCGCGCGGCAGCTCAAGAATGCGGTGGTGAATGTTGGCCAGCCGGGCGGCACGAACCACGTCGTCAAGGTCGGCGTGCGGTACGGCCAGGGCGATGTTGTCCGCGACCGACGCGCGCAGCAGGCGAACGTCCTGGAAGACGAAGGCGACCCGCTGGTGGAGTTCCCGGCTGCCGATCTCGCGCAGGTCGACGCCGCCCAGGCTGATCGAGCCGTGGGTCGGGTCGAAGAACCGTGGCAGCAGTTGGACCAGTGTTGACTTCCCACTGCCCGACGGCCCGACGATCGCGGTGACCGTCCCTGGTTCGAGCGTCAGGTCGATGCCGCGCAGCACCTCGCGATCGGCTTCACGCTCGGGCTCGGCTCGCCCCACTCGCTGGTAGCTGAACCGGACGTCACGCAGTTCCACCCGGTGTCCCTGTGGTGCGATCGGGCGTGCTGGCTCCGGCAGCGACTGCACCGCGAGCACGTTCCGGATCCGTTCGACCGCACGCCGGGCAGCCTGCATGTCGTCGAAACCGTGACCGAGTGCCGCCACCGGTGCGGTCAGGCCCAGGCCGAGCAGCAGGAAGGGCAACAGGTCGGCCGGGGCCAACGTGCCGGACGTGATCAGGGCCACGCCGCCGGTCAGCACGACCAGCAGCACGAACGGCGGCGACAGCGCCAACTGCATCCCCGCGCCGATCCCGGCCATGCCGCGTACCCACCGGTTGAAGGTGGCAACGAAGTCTTCTACGGCCGTAAGGAACTTTCGGTGGGCACGCTCGCCGCCGCCGAACGCCTTGACCACCGAAATACCCTGTACGAACTCGATCACGGAACTCGCGATCCGCCCCATGGCCGCGTCGAACTCCTCCTGCTCGCCCAGCCGAGTCGGGGTCATCATCAGCGGGACCAGCGCCACTGCCAGCAGCACCGGAATCAGGGTGATCAGCGTGAGTCGCCAGTCGATGGTGAACAGGTAGACCAGCGACACCAGCGGCACCACAAACGCGGAGACCAGTTCGCCGGGGGTGTGGGCGATGAACGGGTGCACGGCCCCCACGTCCTCCCCCACCACCTTTGCCAGTTCGCCGGTCCGGCGCTGGGAGAACCAGCCGATCGGTACGTTCCCCAACCGCGCGGCCAACTGCCGGCGGAACGACAGCTGCACCCGGTCGTCGAGAAGATGCCCGATTCCGGACGACGCGGCCGCGAACAGCAGCCGCACCAGCAGACCCGCCGCACCCGCGATCACGACCAGCCAGACATGGCCGTGCTCGATCGGGCCGGGCGACAGCAGGGTACGACCCAACTCGACGACCGCCAGCAGCGGCGCCAGGCCCGCGACGGCACCGATCACCTGCAGCCCCACCACGGCGGCGAAACTCCACAGATGGGGGCGCAGCAGCCGCGCAACGCTCAGATCGGTGGTGCTCATCCCTCTCCTCGCAAGCGGCCACGCAGAAACGCCAGGATCTCGCGGCGGGCGGGGCGGGCGGCTGGGACCAGGCCGGGCATGCTGAGGAAGCTGTGAATCGCCTTGGGGTAGCAGGTCACGCGGGCATCGGTGCCGTCGACGCGGAGCCGTTCGACGTATCGACGTCCGTGGTCAGCTGCGGGATCCAGCCCGCCGGTGATGACCAGCGTCGGTGGCAGATCGGCGAGATTGTCGAACCTCATCGGAGACACGCTGTGCGGGTCGAGGGCCGGTGGCAGGCTCAGTTTGCGGGATGTGCGCAACCGAGACAGCGAGAGCCCGGGGTTGCCAGCGTTCGCGGTGACCGAGGGGTAATCCTCCATGGTGTCGGACCAGTCCGTGGCCGGGCAGGTCAGCACCTGGGCGCGTAGCGGCAGCCCGTCCTTGCGAGCGTACAGCGCAATGAGCGCGGCGATCGTGCCGCCAGCGCTTTCGCCGAGGACCGCGACGGCTGCGGGGTCGATGCCCCAGCCGGTGGGATCGTCGAGCAGCCGGACGAACGTGTCGTAACCGTCGTCGATCGCTGCGGGCAGCGGGTCCTTCGGGGCGAGGCGGTACTCCACCGACACGACCACCGCTGGGCAGCGGGCCGCGAGGTGACTGTTGAGCCAGTCGTTCTGCGCGCCGGTTCCCGCAATGAAACCGCCGCCGTGGAACGAGAGGATCAACGGCAGCCTCGGACCGGCGTTCTTCGGACGGTGTACCCGCAGCTGTAGGCGACGGCCCGGAAGGTTGATCGTGCGTTCCTCGATGCGAGCGCGACGATCGGGCAGGCCGGTGAGGAGCCGTATTGCGGGAGACGATCGCAGGCGCTTGGCCTTCTCGCTCGCGGCGATCACCTGATCCTCGGTGAGTGCCTCCCAGTCCAGGGTGTCTTTGAGGACGATCCGGGCACGCAGTGTGGCCTTGCTTGTCATGAGGTTTTCCTAGGTTAATTGCGCCGACCGCCTTCGCGGTCGTGTTGCGCACGGTGTACGAGCGTGGCTATGCGGGTGCGGCGACCTCAGGCGTCCATGGCACGGCGCAGGGCTGCACCGAGTTCCGCAATCTGCCGCTGCGAGACCTCGGCGGACGCGATCGCCTGCGAACCGTGGAAGGTCCCCGCCCACTGATGCAGCTCGACAGACACACCTGCCTGCAGCAGACGAAGCGCGTACAGGATGTCCTCGTCGCGGTTCGGGCAGAACTCGGCGCTGGCGATGTGGGCGGGTGGCAGGCCGGAAAGGTCCTCGGCCCGAGCCGGAGCGGCGTACGCAGTAGCGGGCGTCGAGCCGAGGTAGAGCCGCCACGCCGAGGTGACCTTGTCGCGGGTCAGCCAGGGCGTGTCGGTGAAGTTCCGCTGCGACCATGTCTCCTGCCGGTCGTCGAGCCCAGGCTCGTTGAGCAGCTGGAAGTGGATCGACGGCCCCTGCTCGTCACGTGCGCGCAGCGCCAACGCCGCCGCGAGCGTTCCGCCGGCGCTGTGGCCGCCGACCGCGATCCGGTCCGGCTCGAGGCCGAGCTCGGCCGCGTGCTCGGCGGCCCAGGTCAGGACGGCGTAGGCGTCGTCCAGAGCGGCCGGGAACCGGTTCTCGGGTGCCAGCCGGTATCCGACCGAGATCACCACCGCACCGGAGCCGGATGCGAGCCGAGCGGCCCACGGGTGCTCGGAGTCCAGGTTGCCCATGGCGAATCCGCCGCCATGGAACCAGAGGATGGCGCCCCGCGCCTCGCGCGGTCGGTAGATCCGTACCGGTACCTCCGGATCGGCGGGCACCATCCGGTCCTCGATCTCCAGGTCCGAGGTGTCCGGTGCCGGCCTCGCGGCCGCCAGCTCGGCGTACTTCCTGCGATCGGTGACCGGGTCGGTCAGGTCGGCCTGGGGGAACAACGGGATAAACGCTTCCAGTTCGGGATCCACGCCAATGACCCTAAAGACGATCATCGTCGAAAACGTCCGCCAGCTGTCGGGCATCCTACTCAGAATGCGCACCAATCGTTGCCTACACTTCCGCCATGGAAGCCTTGGCCCATCGACTGTCGCAGCTGGACACACACGTCGAAGGCGCGATCCGCGTCGTCGTCTACTACGACACGCTGATGCGCCGACGGGTGGACCTCCCGGCGCTCGCCCGGGCCTCGGCGGGCCTGGCCGAGTGCCCGGCCGGAATCCGGTTACACGGCACGGGCCGTACGATCCGCACCTCACCCGACGGCCGGCAGGTGCCTGTCCCGGCACCGCAGCCGTCTTCCACGTTGCCAATCACCCTCGACGAAGAGGAGATCGGCATGGTGTGGCTGGAACGTTCCGGCCCGCCCCGCGCGCTCGACGACGTGCTGCTGGACCGGCTCGCCATCGCCGCCGCAGCGGTCGTCGAAAGGTACGGTCCGGCCCGCACCACCATGGCGGACCCCGCCCTCGTCGAACTCGTGATCAGCCCCGACAGCAACGAGGCAGCCAGGGCCCGAGCGCTACGACTCCTGGGTTTCCCCGCCGACCAGCCCGTCCACGTCGTCGCCACACGGTCACCGTTTCCACTTGACCAGGTCGGCGGCCTGATCTGTCCGGCACACCTGGCGAAGGCAGCCACTCTCGCCGATGTGGGCGTCATCCTGGCCACCGCCGTGGACCCCACCCTGTTTCCGGCCGGCGTACGCGCGGGCATCGGCGCCGCCGATAGCCCCGACCGATCCTGGCGGCACGCCCGCACCGCCCTCCGCTTCACCACCCCACGCGAACCTGTCATCCGCCACGACGACCTGGGTGCGCTGGCGCTTCTGGCGGAGATACCCCAGGACGGCGTCCGAGACAACGCCGATGTAGCCGCGATCGCCCGCATGGCTGTCAGCCCGGAAGATCTGGAGACCCTGGACGCCTACTGCGCCACCGGCTCGCTACGCCGGGCCGCCGCCCTTCTCCACCTGCACCACACCAGCGTCGCCCGCCGACTCGAACAGATCGGAAAGACCCTGGGCATCGAAATCACCGAGCCCACCGGACTGATCCGGGCCAGGCTCGCCCTGACCGCATGGCGGCTACTCAACGACTGAGGAAGAAGCGACGTCTCGTCACCCCAGGTAACCGGTCTCCGGGTAGGGGGTGACCCGGAATCCGGTGGCGATCTCCGGCCGGATACGCAACACACAGTCAGCCGGGTCGGCCACGCCGCAATCCAGCAGCGCTTCGTAGCGTGCTCGGTCCAGCGGGTCCCGTACCAGCTGGGCGACACCGGTGACGACCACGCTCCATCCCGTACGGGTGTCCGCGTCGATGTCGTCGGCCTCGTAGGCGACCACCGGATCGGACTGATCCGTCGTCCCGATCATTGGGCTGGTCAGGCTGGTGCGGATGATGACGTCGCCGTCGTCCAGGATGTGGTTCACCGGGGGAATCGCCGGCAACGCCCGCTGGGTGAAGACCACCCGGCCCATGGTGACGCTGGCCAGCAGCCGCAGGGCCTCCTGTCGAGGCAGCTCCTCCAGCATCCGTCGGTCGTCCATCGTCCTCCTCCACCCCGCCACCACCGCTCACCATCCACAAAGGATCTGGCAGAGGTGGATCGCCGGGTCGGTTCCAGCCTGCCGGGACGCAGCGGCCCCGAATATGGCCAGAGGGCCCGAGCGGGGGGGACCAAAGGTCCCGTGCGTGTACATGGGCTGCGTTGCGGGACCTTGGGCCCGGCAAAGGTGCCCTCGGTCCCCTGGTCAGGCAGCGATCCGACCGCCCAGGGTGGAGAGGTGGCGCTGACACCAAACCGGGGCACCCACGCCCGCGACGTACGGACGCCCGGCCGCGAGGTACGGATGCCGAGGCACGACGCTGCCGACCGGCCGTTCATCGTGATCTGGGAGGCGACCCAGGCATGCCCGCTGGCCTGTCGGCACTGCCGTGCCACCGCCCGCCCCGAGCGTGACCCCGGCGAGTTGACCACCACCCAGGCAACCGAACTCATGGCCCAGGTGGCCGAGTTCGGCCGCCCGGCACCCTTGTTCGTCATCACCGGCGGTGATCCCTTCCAGCGGCCCGACCTGACGACGCTGGTACGCCGGGGCACCGAACTCGGGCTGGCCGTGTCGGTCTCCCCGTCGGGAACCCCCACGCTCACCCGCTCGGCGCTGGCCGAGCTACGGCAGGCCGGTGCCCGCGCCATCTCGCTGAGCCTGGACGCGGCCGGCGCCCCGGCCCACGACGGCTTCCGGGGTGTCCCGGGCGTGTACGAGCTGACCACCCGGGCCTGGGCGGAGGCCGTCGAACTGGGGCTGAAGGTCCAGATCAACACCACCGTCACCCGGGACACGGTCGGCGACCTGCCCGAAATCGCCGCTCAGGTGCGGGACCGGGGTGCGCTGCTGTGGAGCGTGTTCTTCCTGGTTCCCACCGGCCGAGGTCGAGCCCTGGCCGGCCTCGACGCGGCCGAGACCGAGGACGTGCTCAACATCCTGTACGACCTCGGCGAGAACGTGCCGGTCAAGACCACCGAGGCCCACCACTTCCGGCGGGTCTGCCTGCAACGTGCCGTGCTGGCCCGACGCGGGATCCCCGCCATTGAGGTTCTCGATCTGGGGCCGCTGTACCGACGACTGCGCACTCGGCTGGACGAGTTGGGTCTCACCGACCAGCCACGTCGTGCCCGACGTCCGCCCATGCAGGTCAGCGCCGGCAACGGCTTCGTCTTCGTCTCCCATCGGGGCGAGGTGCATCCCAGCGGTTTCCTGCCGGTGGGTGCGGGCAACGTACGACGGCAGCCGCTGACCGACATCTATCGCACTGCCGGGCTCTTCACCGGCCTGCGGGATCTCACTCGGCTGGGTGGCCGGTGCGGCGACTGCGAGTTCCGGGCCGTCTGCGGGGGTTCCCGCGCTCGGGCGTACGCGGTGACCGGCGACCTGTTCGCCGAGGAGCCGGCCTGCGGATACCAGCCCGGCTCGTTCCCGTACGCCTCGGACCTGGCGGAGCTGCTGTCGTGACCGCTGACGATCTCGATCTACCTACCGGTAGAGCGGGCTCCACCGCCCGGGAGAGAACCGGCAGGGGCACCCGGCCGGACGGTGACAAGCCACTGGTCTACTCCTGCTCGGGGTGTTCCAGTGCCGCGCAACTGGCCAACACCCTGGCGATCCGGCTGGATCGGTTGGGGCTGGCAGAGATGTCCTGCATCGCTGGCCTGGGCGGGGACGTACCGTCCCTGGTACGCCTCGCCCGGTCCGGCCGACCGATCCTGGCCCTGGACTGCTGCCCGCTCGTCTGCGTCCAGGCGACCCTGCGCCGGCACGACATCACACCCGACGGCCATGTCATCCTCAGCCGGTACGGCGTCCGTAAGCGTCGGCACGCCGACTTCGACGAAGAGGATGCGCAGCGGCTGTTGCCAGTGGCGACGGCAGCCACCGCCGCCCTTACCGCGGTGACGGCCGCCACCAACGGGTCGTCGGATGACGAGGGGGCAGGGACAAACCCGGCGAGCGGCTGGCAGAAGTCGTCACAACAGGACCTGTGACCATGCCGATCCCGGGACGTCGGGCTCTGCCCCGCGCGCGGGAGATGGCCTTCATGGGGCAGACCCTGCGCGGCGCGCTGCTCGGCGCCTACCAGGCCTGGCAGGTCACCCTCCTGGTGATCGGACTGGGCGCGCTGTTCACCGCTCTGGGGTTGGCGTTCCTGGCGCTTGCCCTGCTCGGGTCGTAACAGCGCCGAACCCGGTCGCACCGCCGGCAGACCACAGGCAGAGTCGCGTGACCGGGTGAGGTCCGGGCCGACCGACCCGAAGGACATCCGGCGACGGGACCTATGACTCTGCCGCACAGAGCCGGCGGGCCAGCACACTGCACCTGGCGGGTGTGCGGCCCTGCGGGGCGGGCGCAGCGCGGACATCGTGGTCGCGTCCTGCGACGCGGCGGCAGGAGGGACGAGAATGGCGGATGGCGCGGCAGCTGTGGCGATGCCCGGCCGTACCGGAGGAGAGCTGGCGGATGTGTGGCGGCTGCGGCACCGGCTGGCCACGCACTCCACCGACGATCGGGGGAACGGCTGATGTCCGCTGTCGAGATGGCGACGCCCGTCGCGCCACCGGCTGTCATCCAGGGCGGCATGGGTGTCGGGGTCTCCGGCTGGCGCCTCGCCCGGGCGGTAGCCAGTACCGGGCAGCTCGGTGTGGTCTCCGGCGTCGCCCTCGACGTACTGCTCGTACGTCGCCTCCAGTGCGGTGACGAGGGCGGCCACCTCCGGCGGGCCCTGGCCCACTTCCCGGTTCCCGCCATGGCGCAGCGAGTCATCGAACGGTACTTCGTACCCGGCGGGGTGCCGGACGACCAGGCCTTCCCGCCGGTGCCGAAGCTCGGGTTGCGTCCCCGACGCCGCCAGGAGGAACTGGCGGTACTCGCCAACTTCGTCGAGGTCTTCCTCGCCAAGGAGGGCCACGGCGGGCCGATCGGGGTGAACTACCTGGAGAAGATCCAGCTGGCCACCCCGGCGGCGCTGTACGGCGCCATGCTGGCTGGGGTGGACTACGTGCTCATGGGCGCGGGCCTGCCTACCGAGATTCCGCAACTGCTGGACGCTCTGGCGGAGCACCGCCCGGCCCGGCTGTCCGTGGCGGTGCACGCGGCCGAACCCAACGAGCGGCACCAGGTCACCATCGACCCACCGGATCTGCTCGGCGAGGTGCCGGCCGCACTGCGGCGGCCACAACTGCTGGCCATCGTGTCGTCCGCAGTACTCGCCGCCTATCTGGCCCGGGACGTGACCACCCGCCCGGACGGTTTCGTCCTGGAGGGCCCGGTCGCCGGTGGGCACAGCGCCCGCCCCCGGGGACCGCTGACCCTCAACGCCGACGGGGAGCCGGTGTACGGGCCCAAGGACCAATTCGACCTGGCCAAGGTTGCCAAGCTGGGGCTGCCGTTCTGGCTGGCCGGTGGGCAGACCGGCCCGGAGCGGCTGGCCGAGGCCCGGGCAGCGGGTGCCGCCGGGGTACAGGTGGGTACGGCATTCGCGCTGTGCCGGGAGTCGGGACTGGACCCTGCCCTACGCCGGCGGATGCTGGACGACGCAGCACAGGATTCGCTCGTCGTACGCAACGATGCCCAGGCCTCCCCGACCGGCTTTCCGTTCAAGATGGTGCACCTGTCTGGCACCACCGCCGACCCGGGCGTCTACTCAGACCGGCCCCGCAACTGCGACCTGGGATACCTGCGTACGCCGTTCCGCCGGCCCAACGGCCGGGTCGGTTTCCGCTGCCCGGCGGAACCGGTCGACGACTACGTAGGCAAGGGCGGATCGACGGCGGACACAGTGGGTAGCCAGTGTCTGTGCAACGGCCTCGTCGCTACGGTCGGTTTCGGCCAGCGTCGATCGGGCGGCTACGTCGAGCCGCAGTTGGTGACGCTCGGGCAGGACCTCACCTTCCTGCCTCACCTGAGGCTTTCGGGAGACAACGACTACACGGCGGCCGATGTCGTCGCGTACCTGCTCGGCCAGGCGGCGGCGGACACCGGGCGGCCGTGACCGGATTCGGACGGGCTGGGACCGGACCGGTCGGGCCGCCTGGACCGGACCGGTCCGAGTCGGTCAGCCGGTGGCGGCCAACGGTTCTACCCCCGCCGGCAGGTTGCCTCGTTCCGCTGGGGTACGGACGTAGTCGAGCAGGATCCGGCGTAGCGCCCGGGCCGCGTTGGTCGGCTCGGCCTCCCGCCGGCGGGCGACCGCGATGGTGCGCTGCACTCCCGGCGGGGCGAGCCGGGTGACCCGGATGGCCGGCCGGCGGGCGACCACGATGCCGGGCACCAGGGCCACGCCCAGTCCGGCCTCGACGAAGCTGAGCACGGCGTCCATCTCGCCGCCCTCGACGGCCAGGGTCGGCTCGAACCCGGCTCGGCGGCAGGCCTGGAGGGTGACGTCACGCAGGTCGTACCCGGCCCGGAACATGACCAGCGGCTGGTCCCGTAGATCCGCCAGGCGTACGGTGCCGGTGGGGCCGACCGTCGGCAGTTGGTGGACCGAGGCGACCACCAGGCTCTCCCGCAGGATCGGCTCGACCCGCAGTGCGGGGTCCAGGCCGTGCGCGGGCAGGATGATCAGCGCCAGGTCGAGTTCGCCTCGGAGCAGGTCACGGACGAGGTCTTGGGAGCCGCTCTCCTCCACCCGGAGGTCGACGTTGGGGTGGCTGTCCCGGAACCGGCGCAGCACCTCCGGTGCCAGCGAGGTGCACAGGCTGGGGGTCGCGCCGAGGCGTACCCGGCCACGGCGCAGACCGACGAGTTCCTGCACCTCTCGGCGAGCGGTCTCGACGTCGGCCAGGATCCGTTTGGCGAGCGGCAGAAGCACCTCGCCGGCGGCGGTGAGGGTGATGTTGCCCCGTACTCGTTCGAAGAGCGGCGCCCCGAGGTCCGCTTCGAGGGCGTGAATTTGCTTACTCAATGACGGCTGGGTGATGCCCACAACATCGGCGGCATGGGTGAAATGTCGTACTTCTGCGACGGCTACGAAGTATTTCAGCTGATGGAGCTGCACCTTAATAGCTTACAGCTATCGGAACTGCGCTGATGATGCATTGGACGACTGATGAGAGCTCTCCTAGCGTCACATGAGTGGTAATCATGTCCCGTTCGCCGCTCCGCTCCTCGATCGGTCTCAAGATCGTCATGGCGGTGACCGGCATCCTTCTGGTGCTCTTCCTCATCGCGCACATGTTGGGCAACCTGAAGGTCTTCGCCGGCCAGACGTCCTTCGATCACTATGCGCACTGGTTGCGTGAGTTCGGCGCCCCGATTCTGCCCGGCACCTGGTTCATCTGGATCCAGCGGGTGCTGCTGTCGGTTGCGTTGATCGGTCACATCGCGTCGGCCACCGTGCTCGCCAGGCGCTCCCGGGTGGCCCAGCCAGTCAAGTACGCCCACCGCCGGCCGGTCCGTACCGGCTATGCGGCCCGGACCATGCGCTGGGGTGGCGTGATCATCCTGCTCTTCGTGATCTACCACATCCTCGACCTGACCACCGGGACGCTCAACCCGGTGGGCGACCCGCAGCGGCCGTTCGCCAACGTCGTGGCCGACTTCGCGCCGAGCCGCTGGTACGTGACCCTGTTCTACACACTGTCGATCGTCGCCCTCGGCTTCCACCTGCGCCACGGCGTCTACAGCGCGCTGCGCACCCTGGGTCAGCAGACCCCCCGCGGGCAGCGCACCGCCAAGGCGGTCGCGCTCGTCTTCTCCGTCCTGCTCTGCGCCGGGTTCCTGGCGGTTCCGTTCGCCGTTCTCTTCGGATTGGTGCGCTGATCATGAGTCTCTACACCGAGGGCGACCCGATCGCCGACACCAAGGCACCGGATGGGCCGATCGAGAAGCGGTGGGGCAACCGCCGGTTCGGCGTCAAGCTGGTCAACCCGGCCAACCGCCGCAAGCTGACCGTCATCGTGGTCGGCACCGGCCTGGCCGGCGGCTCGGCCGCCGCCACCCTGGGTGAGCTGGGCTACAAGGTCAAGTCCTACTGCTACCAGGACAGTCCGCGCCGGGCCCACTCGATCGCCGCGCAGGGTGGCATCAACGCCGCCAAGAACTACCGCAACGACGGTGACTCCATCCACCGGCTCTTCTACGACACCGTCAAGGGCGGCGACTTCCGCGCCCGGGAGTCGAACGTGCACCGGCTGGCCGAGATCTCGGTGGAGATCATCGACCAGTGCGTAGCACAGGGCGTGCCATTCGCCCGGGAGTACGGCGGCCTGCTGGACACCCGGTCCTTCGGTGGCGCGCAGGTACAGCGGACCTTCTACGCCCGGGGGCAAACCGGACAGCAGCTGCTGCTCGGGGCGTACCAGGCGCTGGAGCGGCAGATCGCCCGCGGCACCGTGGAGATGAACTCCCGCCACGAGATGCTGGAGCTGATCATCGTCGACGGCCGCGCCCGGGGCATCGTCGTCCGGGACATGGTCACCGGCGAGATCAGCACCGAGTTCGCCGACGCGGTCGTACTCGCCTCCGGCGGCTACGGCAACGTCTTCTACCTCTCCACCAACGCCAAGGGCTGCAACGTCACCGCCACCTGGCGGGCGCACCGCAAGGGCGCGCTCTTCGCCAACCCCTGCTACACCCAGATCCACCCGACCTGCATCCCGGTCTCCGGCGACCACCAGTCGAAGCTGACCCTGATGAGCGAGTCGCTGCGTAACGACGGCCGGGTGTGGGTGCCGAAGCAGGCCGGCGACAAGCGCTCCCCCAAGGACATCCCGGAGAGCGAGCGCGACTACTACCTGGAGCGGATCTACCCGGCCTTTGGCAACCTGGTCCCCCGGGACATCGCCTCCCGGGCCGCCAAGAACGTCTGCGACGACGGCCGGGGGGTGGGACAGACCGGCCTCGGCGTCTACCTCGACTTCGCCGACGCGATCAAGCGACTCGGCCGGTCGGTCGTGGCCGAGCGGTACGGCAACCTGTTCGACATGTACCAGCGGATCACCGGCGAGAACCCGTACGAGGTGCCGATGCGGATCTATCCCGCGGTGCACTACACGATGGGTGGCCTCTGGGTCGACTACGACCTCCAGTCGACCATCCCCGGGCTGTACGTGGTCGGTGAGGCCAACTTCTCCGACCACGGCGCCAACCGGCTCGGCGCGTCCGCGCTGATGCAGGGCCTGGCCGACGGCTACTTCGTACTGCCGAACACCATCGCCGACTACCTCTCCGCCGGGCCGCTCCCGCCGATCGACGAGAACACCCCCGAGGTGGCGCAGGCCCGGGCCGACGTGGAGGACCGGGTCACCCGGCTGCTCGCCATCAACGGCGACCGCACCGTCGACTCCTTCCACCGGGAGTTGGGCCGCATCATGTGGGAACACTGCGGCATGGAGCGTACCGACGCCGGGCTGCGTAAGGCGCTGGACGAGATCCGGGCGCTGCGCGAGCAGTTCTGGCAGCGGGTCAAGGTGCCCGGCACCGGCGAGGGTCTCAACCAGGCGCTGGAGAAGGCCGGCCGGGTGGCCGACTTCTTCGAGCTGGCCGAGCTGATGTGCATCGACGCGCTGCACCGTACCGAGTCCTGCGGCGGTCACTTCCGGGGGGAGAGCCAGACCCCCGACGGCGAGGCGCAGCGCGACGACGCCCACTTCAGCTATGTCGCCGCCTGGGAGTTCACCGGGGCGGACCAGCCGCCGGTGCTGCACAAGGAAGACCTGGTCTTCGAATACGTCCACCCCACCCAGCGGAGCTACAAGTGAACCTGACCCTTCGTATCTGGCGCCAGACCGGCCCCGAGGACCGGGGTCGAATGGTCACCTACAAGGTCGAGGATGTCTCCCCGGACATGTCGTTCCTGGAGATGCTCGACGTACTCAACGAGCGCCTGACCCTGGACGGCGAGGAGCCGGTCGCCTTCGACCACGACTGCCGCGAGGGTATCTGCGGGGCGTGCAGCCTGGTCATCAACGGTGAGCCGCACGGTCCGGAACGGGCCACCACCACCTGCCAGCTGCACATGCGGCACTTCCGCGACGGCGAGACGATCGACATCGAGCCGTGGCGGGCCAAGGCGTTCCCGGTGATCAAGGACCTGGTCGTCGACCGCGAGGCGTTCGACCGGATCATCGCCGCCGGTGGTTACATCACCGCCCCGACCGGCAGCGCGCCGGAGGCGCACGCCCAGCCGGTGGCGAAGGCCAACGCGGACGCGGCGTTCGAGAACGCCGCCTGCATCGGCTGTGGTGCCTGCGTCGCCGCCTGCCCGAACGGCTCCGGCATGCTGTTCACCGCTGCCAAGGTCAGCCAGCTGGGTCTGCTGCCGCAGGGTCAGCCGGAGCGGTACACCCGGGTCATCGGCATGATGGCCGAGCACGACGCCTCCGGTTTCGGCGGCTGCACCAACATCGGCGAATGCGCGGTCGCCTGTCCGAAGGAAATCCCGCTGACCAGCATCGGTCGGCTCAACCGGGACTTCATGAAGGCATCGGCCATCCACAACGACACGCCGGGAACGTAGTTCGGGCCGACACTGTCCACATAGCTCTGAACTGGCCGTACTAGCCAGTCGATGGTCGATGGTCGCTCCCACGGGCGGCCATCGACCAATATTTTGCCTATCGTCACCCAGGCAGCACGATCACGGGGGAAACACACCCCTTCCAGAACGGGAGTGGCGACTTGGCAACCAGAATCAACCGTAGGGCAGCCTTGGGCATCGGAACGGCAGCGACTGCGGGGCTGGTGCTCGGCAATACCACGCCGGCCTCGGCGGCATCAAGCACCTCAGCCGTCCCCGAGCCAGCGGTTACCGGGACGCCCGCCCAGCAGGTGAAGACCGTCTACCAACACGCGGCGGCCTGGGCCGGTGGGCAGTGGCGGACCTACATCAGCATCGCCGGTACGGCCGGTGGCGTGACCCCGGTGATCGAGAAGAATCCGGACGACGTGGTCCAGGCGTACAGCGTGAACAAGATCGCGGTCGCCGCCGCGGTGCTGGACAAGGTCGACCGGGGACTGATCACGCTCGACCAGCGGATCGACGTGACCTCGACGCTGGTCATCCCGGGTGGCGACGGCATCTTCAGCCTCGACGGGGCCTACCCCAGCTCGGTGACGCTCGGCCACGGGCTCGCCGCGTTGCTGACCGTCTCGGACGACACGGCGGTCCGGATCTGCGGCCTGGTCTGCCCGACGCTGGAGATCAACCAGATCCTGACGGACAAGGGATACCCGAACACCCAGGTCCAGCCGGGCTCCAGCCCTAACCGGTTCTTCCTCGGCACCACCACGCCCCGGGAGACCCACAACCTGTTGCAGGCCCTGGTCAACGGCACCCTGTTGTCCGCAGCGTCGACCAACTTCCTGCTGACCGCGCTGCGCTCCCCCATCGCGTTCACCGATGGCATCCGCCGCAACATGTCCTCGGACGAACGGCTGCGGGTCGCCACCAAGGCCGGCTGGTACGCCGACGGCCGTAACGAGGTGGGCATCATCTTCAACCCGGCCGGCGCGGCGGTGCTGACCTACGCGATGTTCGCCGACGGTCAGGCTGAGCCGGACAACTACGGTGCCACCCACCCGGTCCGGCAGGCCAGCGCCGTGATGGGCCGCTTCTTCTACGACGCGGTCAAGGACCTCACCACGGCAACCATGGTGCAGCGGCAAGCCCCGGCGTACCGTCCCACCAACGGCGGCTGACCGGACGGCTGGCTGGTCCCATGGTCGAGTTGACAGTGGGACCGGCCAGCTTCACGGTGATCTACCGTGGGTTGGGTACAACAGGAAAGGCGGCAACGCATGGGGACGGACACCGGCACGGCGCGGACGCGGCACCGTCGTACCCGCCGGCTGCTGGCCCTGGCCGTACTCGGCGCAGCCGCCTGGACACTACGCGACATCCCGGCCGCGCTCGGCGGCCGACCTCGAGGTGCCCGCGCAGCCCGGATCCACCGCTCCCCACAGTTTCAGGGCAAGACCTTCCAGAATCCGGTCACCACCCGTATCGACCTGGCCGACACCAGCCGGAACACCCTGCGCGAACTTCTCTTCGGCGACCACCGCCGCCGACCGACCGGCACCGTGCCGGTCCGCACTCCAACCACCGCCGCTCCCGTGCCGGCCAGCGCCAGCGCCAGCGCCAGCGAACTGAACATCCTCTGGTACGGCCACGCGAGCACCCTGATCGAAATCGAGGGACGTCGGGTGCTGGTCGACCCGGTCTGGAGCGAGCGCTGCTCCCCGTCCCGGCTGGTCGGCCCGCGCCGTCTGCACCCGCCACCGGTGCCGATCGAGCAGCTCCCCCCGGTCGAGGCGATCCTGATCTCCCATGACCACTACGACCACCTCGACATGGCCACGGTCAAGGCGTTGTGCCGTACCCAGTCCGCCCCGTTCCTGGTGCCGCTGGGCGTGGGTGCCCACCTCGACCGGTGGGGCGTACCGGCAAGCCGGATCATCGAGCTGGACTGGGCGGAGAGTGTCACCCTGGCCGGGCTGACGCTGACCGCCACGGCAGCCCGGCACTTCTCCGGCCGGGGCCTGGCCCGGGACCGTACGCTCTGGGGCTCCTGGGTGGTCGCCGGCCCGACCCGGCGGGTCTTCTACACCGGGGACTCCGGCTACTTCGAGGGCTACGCCGCCATCGGGGCGACCCACGGTCCGTTCGACGCGACGCTGATGCAGATCGGTGCCTACGACCCGGCCTGGCCCAACATCCACATGTTCCCCGAGGACGCCGTCTCCGCCCACCTCGACCTACGCGGCGGCCTGTTCATCCCGGTGCACTGGGCCACCTTCAACCTCGCCATACACTCCTGGGCCGACCCCGTCGAGCGGCTGTTACGGGAGGCGACGGCCCGCGACGTGCGGCTGGCCGTACCCCGACCGGGTGAACGGGTCGTGGTCGACGACCCGCCCCCGGTCGACGGTTGGTGGCGGGCCATCGCCTGACCGGCTCAGCGGTCCGCAGCCCACGCCGTCCTCGCCTCAGCGGTCCCGCAATCCCGCCACCCGGTCGATCCGGTTGGTCCAGACGACACCCGAGTACCCCTCTGGTAGCCGGGACCACGCCTCGGCGTCGTCGAACCCTTCGGAGAACTCGCCCGAGCCGGCCACGATCACGACCCGGGTGTCCGCCTCCCGCATCCGGTCGAGGAACCTGTTCGGCCAGCCCCAGAGATAGGGGACGTACGACTCCGGAATGTGCAGCTGCCGGTGCGCGCAGGCCTCCGGCACGTATCCGGTCCAGCTGACGCCGACGTAGCTGAACAAACAGTCCTTGATGATCGCCTTCGACATCACCCGAAGCTGGGGCAGCCGGGCCGACACCGCCGCGACCAGCTCATCGCCGCCGTACACGGTGAGGGTGGTCAGCCGCTGCGCTGGCAGCGTGGCCAGGTACGCGGCCAGTCGTTCGCCTTCGGCCGGGTTCGCGTTCTTGGGGTGGATCAGCAGTTCCCGGCCGGGGAAGGCGGTGATCACTTCTTCGATGGTGGGCATCAGGCCGCGCCCCTTGCCCCGGAGCGGAAAACTGGCACCCCCGTCGGCGGTGTAGTTGTGACCCACATCGAGGCGACGTAGTTCGGCCATGGTGTGGTCGGCTACCTTCCCGGTGCCGTTGGTGCGGCACTCCAGCGTGGCGTCGTGGAAGACCGCGAGCTGGTCGTCCTTGGTCACCTGGACGTCGAACTCCACGATGTCCGCCCCGGCGTCGAAGGCGGCGCGCATCGAGTCGAGGGTGTTTTCCAGGTACGGATGTTCCGGCGGGTGGATCCGCTCCGCCGTACAGGTGTCGTTGGTCATCCCCTCGAATCCGAAGGTCTGCGCCAGCCCTCGATGCGCCAACAGCAGCGGCCGCCGACCGTCGCTACCAGCCAGCCAGGAACTGTTGTTGACGTAGACGAAGCCGGTCAACACCGGCACGCTGGCGAGCAGGATGTACAGGACACGCCGCCGTCGGGACATCGGCCGACGCGATGGTGCTTGGCGGCGGTGGGGTACGGGCGCAACCACGAAAAGGATCTCCTCGGTGCCAGTCGGATGGGCACCAGCATCGCGATGCTCGCCCGTCGCGGGAACCGGCGAAGGATGTAGTCGATCTACGTCTTTCGGGCCGGTCTGGGCGGTACAGCCCGCTGCCGTGGTCTACCTGAGAACCGCAGAATCGCCGCGCGCATCGATCTCTAGATACCGGAGTCGCCTGGCTCCGCGATAACACCCATACCCACTATGCCGCCTACGTCCGCCGGGATCTCGTCCCCGGCCTCGGCACCAAGAAGATCGCCCGATCTCGTCATCGAACGTCCGCAGTTCGTGGCCGACGGTCAACTTCGCCCCAGCCACCACGGCCAACCGCCGTACCCCACCGGCAGTCTTGCCACCCGATAACCAGCCGTTATGTACCCCCCTCTCCGGCGTCGAGAATGCGGCGGGCAATTCCGGCCATCATCTCGTCGAGATCGATACCTTGCCATCCGCCTGCCGGGCCGGTGACGCGCACCTCGGCCCGCACCAGAAACCACAACACGCTGATCAGTGCGGGATCGACGAACCCCATCTCTGCTATCCGCCTGAGCGCCAGCAGGTCGGCGTTGACCGCTGGCCGGCCCCCGTCGAGATCGACAAGGAGCCCGGCTAGGGCCTGGCCACCGGGCCCGACCTCCCCGGTGATCTCCCAGTGCGACCTCGCCGCACCGAGTGTCGCCCACGTGCCCAGTCCGGGCATAAGCTGTTCGAGGCGGCCGGCGTAGTCCGCACCGGCCGGTCCCAGCGCGCCGATCAGATGTAGAGCCGACGCCGACAGCGGTTCATCCGATCCGGCGTCAGGCAGCTCGGCGAGCACCGGTCCAACGTCGGCGGTGATCCGGGTGTACGCGCGAATCAACTCGATCCGGTCCACGCCCGGCACTGCGGATACCCGCTGGAACGCTGGTCGTAGCAGTCCGATCGGCACCTCGGACGCGCTCGCGCCGATTGCGGCGAGTGCAATGATCTCAAGGGTCGGGTCCTGTGTTGTCAGGCCGTCCACCAACACGGGCAGCGCTGCTTTGGCCTCCGGCCCCCACCCTGCGACGGCCCGTAGGAGCGCGCGACGCTCAGGGCCCGCTGGCGTGCTCGCCAACCGCTGCACGACGCCAGGAAGCAGCCTGTCGGACCACGCCGCCGCCTCCAGCAGGATCTCGTCTATGGACGGAAGGACGGGATGAGACACCGTCCCCTCGTACACCTGGTGAGGGCGGTATCCGAGGTGTTCAGACCGCAGGGACGACAGCAGGTGCGGCACACACCGGGAGTCGCCTATCCGGGCCAGTCCCCAGATCGCGGCCAGCCGCGGGTAGCCGTCCGGGCCCCCGGCGAGCTCCGCGAGCCGATCGGCGTGCTCAGGCTCGCGCGACCTGGACACCGCGAGCGCGAACAGCGCTCTGCTGCTGACGGGCTCGTCCGGATCGTCCAGCGCGTGGAACCCTGCGGCGGCGACGTCCACCATCGGGGACCGCCATCTCGACGCGACCCGCATCAGCACCTTGAACCCTGCGGTCCGGGTCGCCGCGTCGGCCGAGGCAACCAGCCCTTTCCCGAGGCCCAGGCGAAGGTCCCGGTCCTCCTGCAGCCGCTTGTCGACCCAGGACACGACCGACTGGCGCCGGCCGGGCACGCACCAGGTCCGCCGCCATTGTTCGACATCGGGCGCGCGGAGCGCGTCGAGAAAGACGTCGGCGCCAACCGGCTCGACCTGACGCAGCACGAAGGCACCCGCCATCCGCACCTGCGGCGACCCGCCCGACACGATCTCGGCCACCCGGCTGACCGCCGCGTCCCGCACGGCCACCGGGACCGCAGGCAGCAGGTCGGCGACGGCAATCAGCTGCCCCAGCTGCGCCGGCTCGTCCCGCTCCTCCGCGCACACATGCAGCAACCGCTCCAGGAACCGGTCCTGGTCGAACTCCGCCGAAGCCAACGGTGACGGAGCGACGCGCCGCACCTCGACGTCGCCATCGCGCAGCAGATCGGCCATCAGGGGCAGCCTCCCGCGCCACATCCGCGACCAGCGGACCTTCGTCTCCTGCTCTGGCCCGACCCGGGCGGCCTCCCGGGCGAGGTCACCGATCAACCGGACAATCGCTGGCCGGGCGGGACAGCTGTCTTCCAACACCATGTCCACGAGGATCGGGAGGGCTTCCACTGTCGCGGAGTACACCACGTAACCCTGGTGAACCAGTCGGTCGCGGAGCATCCCGACGATGTGTTCGGGATGCTCCGCTCCGCCGATCTCCCGCAGCAGCGCGGGAAGGTCCGCCGCGTTGTCGTACGCGTGCTCAAGCCGCGCCCACGCAACGTCCTCGAGTCTGCTACTCAGATCCACCCGCGCGCCGGCCTCTCGAAGGGACTAGAAACGGATTCCAAGCGCTCGCAGGAGTCGTTGGCAGCCTTGACAGGGTCTCGCCCCGCTACCATGCCTGCCGTTCAAATCCCCTACGTGCACTGTTCTCATACTGCCGCCTCGAATAGATTCAGGATCACCGCCCGAGGCCTCGAATGCCTTTGCCAGACACTTGACTTCCGAACACATCAACGACGGGTGACCAACCTCCGGCAACGCAGCCCGGAACTCCGGGCTGAGGTGGACGAACTCCGCGTTGTCCGCACGGAAGACGTTGCCGGATGCCGACGTGTACTCGGAGGCAAATTGGGCACCTGCATCTTCGGCCTCGTTCGCGACCTGCTTCAGGCTCGTGCACGGGCAGCCCGGGTCGTCACAGTTGTGTACGAGTACCGGTTCGTCACCGGCTAGCACATAGTACGTGTGGATATCGTCGACGGTCAGGTCGTATGTGACCTGGTTTGCCTGGTAGTGGCGGACCGCGCCGAGCTGCACGTGCGTGCCGGCGGAGGTACGGAGCAGCTCGCCGGGCTTGAGCTGTCCCGCCTCCACCCAGTCGCCACGCGTCACGGACCAGAAGCGGTGGTGATCGGTCGTGGTGATGGTGTCCGAACCACCGTCGTCGTCCACGACACTGAGGTCGACGTATTCCTTGTCGTCGTCCGTACGGATGGTGTGGCTGACCTGTCGTGCCTCCGTACGGCCGGACTCCGGATCGGTGGCGAGCACCGCGTCGCCCGGCTCGACACTCTCGATCGGTTTGCGGCTGCCGTCAGCGAGCAGGACCAGCGTGCCGGCTACGAAGCTGTTCCGGCACTTGCTGGGGCTTCCGCCATCATTGGGCTTGTCGGGATTATCGGACTTACCGGAGCCCTTCTTGGTTGCGGCCTTGGCCTTGGCCGCTTTGGCCTTGGCCGCAGCCGCTGCCCGAGCGGCCGCCTTCTTGGCTGCTGCCTCGGCTGCCGCCTTGGCTCTGGCCGCCTTCTCCGCCGCCGCCTTGGCGGCTGCCGCCGCCGCTGCCTTGGCCGCCTCGGCTGCCTTCTCCGCGCCCTGGATGATGGCCCGGGCCCACTTGATCTCCTGGAAGAAGGTGACGACCGCCTTACCGGCCCGGAAGATCGCCTCGGCGATCTTCTTCGCCTTGAAGATCTTCCCCCAGGGCAGCGCACCGATCACCATCGAGACGCAGGCGCCCAGATCGCCGTTGAGGCAGCTGATGATGTCGTTGATCCCGAGGAACTCCATCAGGATCTGGCCGCCGGCCTCCAGCACCACATCGAGCACGCTCTTGCTCTGGATCTGCTGTGCCTTGGCCAGTTCCTCCGGACTCGGGCCGGTGTTCGCTGTCGCCGGGGCCGGCGTACCGCCGTTGTCCGGGGCCGGTGCCATTCCGGTCGGATCCGTGTACGACGTCGGGTTGTTGTCGGCGTACGTGTAGGCCGACGTCGCCGCGCCGCCCTGCGCCATCGGGTCGGTCGAGCTGAACCGTCCGGTGCTCGGATCGTAGTTGCGCGCCCGGAGGTAGTAGTTGCCGTTACCGGTGCTGGAGTCCTGGTAGGCGCCGGTGAACTGGAGCGGGTTCTCCGGCGCGGTGGCCTGTGTGCCGGTTCCGCCACTCTCGGCAGGTGCCCCCGGCTGCAGGGTCGGGCCAGCACGCGGGTTGCCGAACGGGTCGTAGTCGTACCCGATCTCGGGGGTACCGGCCGGGGAGAGCATGTTCGCCACCCCGCCGAGCCAGTCGTGGCTGTACGAATGTGCGCCCGTGGCCGGGTCGAGCAGGGCCAACGGTTCGTCGTCCGGCCCGTAGGTGAAGCCCCGCTGTTCCACCGTCTGCCCGGCGGCGTTGGTGACGGAGTCGATGGCGATCTGCGGCAGGGTGCCGTTGACGTCCCAGGTCCAGCGCTGGGTGAACGTGTCCCCCTCGGCGCTGGTGGTGCCGGTCAGCCGCAGCCCGGCCGCGTCGTACGCGTAGGTCGTGTCCTGCCCGGCCACGGTCGCCTTGGCCAGTGAGTTGTCCAGGTGGTACGCCAGCCGGTCGGTGCCCGACCTGACCTGGTTACCGTTCAGGTCGTAGTCGTACTCCTTGGTGGTGACGTGCCGGGGCTCCTTCATCACCTCCTTGGTGAGCTGGTCGGCATCGTCGTAGAAGTAGGTGGTGACATCGTTGCCAGCGCTACCAGAACGCTTCTGGCTGGTCCGGTTGCCAACCAGGTCGTAGCTGTAGTCGATCCGCCCGACCGGCTTGGTCCGCTCACCGCAGGAGGCCACTCCGTAGCAGGCGGAGGTGAGCCGATCGACCTTGTCGTAGGAGTACGCCACCGACTCGGAGACCCCGGCCCGGGTGGTGACCACCCGCGTCGGGTTGCCCACCTCGTCCAGGTCCAACTGGTACGACGAGACCGGGTCCTGCGGTACCGCCACCGGCACCACCGGCTCCGAGGCGGCCGAGACCGGCCCGCTCCCCTTCTTGTCGTACGCGGCGACCGTGAAGGTGTAGGAGGTGCCGGCGTCCAGTCCGTTGACCACTGCGGTGCTGGCGGGCGCGTCCACGGTGACCGTGCGGCCACCGGGCGACGCGGTGACGACGTACCCGCCGATGTCGGACCGGCCGTGTTCCTTCGGCGGTTCCCAGGAGACCACTGCCAGTCCGGCCCCCGGCTGGGCGGTCACCTGGGTCGGCGCCCCTGGGACGTCGTCGCCGCCGCGGGCACGGGTACCGCCGGGCGCCTTCCCCTGCGGGGACTCGGCGATCCGTTCCGTACCGATGCTGGTCAGCCGGCCGGCGTCGTCATAGCCGCGCCGCTCGACCAGTCCGGTCACCGCCGGCAGAGTGGTGCTGGTCCGCCGACCGGCTACGTCGTAGCCGAACTGCCAGGTCGCCGGGTTCGGCCCGACCGCCCCACCGGCGGCGGTCAGCGCCGTGATTCGGCTGTCCGCGTCGTAGGCGGTGGTGACCCGGGTGCCGTCCGGGTAGGACCGGTTGGTGATGTTTCCTCGTACGTCGTAGCCGTAGTCGAACTTCTCGATGTCGCCGCCCGCCTCGGTGCGAACGACCTCGCTGATCTGGTCCTCGTCGTCGTAGGTCACCTTCCGCACGCCGAGCGGGTCGCCGTACGAGGTGGTCCGGTCCTTGGCGTCGTAGCCCCAGGTGTAGACCGGCCCTTCGCTGCCCAGCGTCCGCTTGTCCCGCCGCCCGACGATGTCGTAGCTGTCGACGATGGTCCGCTTGGCCCGCTGCTCGCGGGTGAGCTTTTCGTGTTCGCGAACGGTGATGGCGGAGACGACGTTGTTCTCGACGTCGTAGCCGATCTCGACGCGTCGGCCCAGTGGATCGGTCTGCTTGACCAGCCGGCCCGCCTCGTCGTAGGCCAGCCAGTTGCGATGCCCCTCCGGGTCGCGAACCGACGCCAACAGGCCGTCGCCGAAGTAGTCGTAGACGGTGGAGCGCTGCTCCGGGTGACGCGGGTCGTACGGCGAATCCGGGGTGTGCACCGTCCGGATCAGGTCATCCTCGCGGTAGGTGTAGTACGTGCTGCGCTTCTTCGCGTCGGTGACCGAGGTCAACCGGTTGTTCGCGTCGTAGCGGTAGCCGGTGACGTGGTCCAACGGGTCGGTGACCTTGACGGTGTTACCGGCCGCGTCGTACTCGTAGTGGGTGGTGAACCGCTCCCGGTCGGCACCCTCGACGTTGCCGCGTGGCTCGGTCGAGCTGACCAGCAGACCGTCGTCGTCGTACTCCCAGGTGGTCACGCCTCCGGTGGCAGAGACCGCCTTGGTCTTGTTGCCGGCTTCGTCGTAGGTGAACTTGGTGACACTGCCGCCCGGGTCGTTGATCCCGGTCTGCCGGCCGTTGCGGTCGTACTCCAGTTGGGACTTACGCCCCAGATTGTCGGTCGTGGACCGGACGTTGCCGGTGTTGTCCCGCTCGAACTGGGAGGTCTTGTTGAACTCGTCGGTCTTGGAGACCGTGCGGTCCAGGTCGTCCACGCCAATGTCCCGGCTGACCACCTGGCCGCCGGGGTACGGACGGTCGACCCGGATCGGGTTGTCGTTGGCGTCGTAGATGTAGGTGGTGGTGAAGTCGGCCGGGTTCGCGCCGGGCAGGTTGCCGCGTGGCGAGGTGACCTTCTGCAGCAGCCCCTTGCCGTTGTACGCATAGGTGGTCACTTGGTCCGGCCCGTGCTTCATCTCCACCGTGCTGGCCGCCCGCCGGCCAGCGTCGGTGTAGCGGTACGAGATGGTGCGGCGCGGATCGTTGACCGTGCGTAGCAGGGAGTTGTCGAAGTACCGGTATTCGGTCTTGATCCCGGTCGGGGTGGTCGTCCGGCTGGTGCGGCCCAGCTCGTCGTACTCGGTGCGCCAGCTACCGTGCTTGCCGGGCTGCCGTACCGCGACGGTCCGGTCCTGAGCATCGAACGTGTATCGGGTGGTGTAGTCGTCGCGATCCGCCCCGGCGACGGTTCCTCGGGGATCGATCGCGGCCACCGTCCGGCCGACCCGGTCGTACCGGACCTCCGCACGCCGCCCCTCGGGCGAGACGACCGCTTTCGGTAGTCCGGCGTTGGGGTCGCCGTCCGGAAGGTTCTCGTATCGGGTGACCTTGCCTCGCTGGTCGGTGCTCTCGACGAGCAGGCCACGGTCGTCGTACCGGTAGGTGATCGTGTTGCCTTCGGCGTCCTCGCTCTTCACCAGTTCGTTGAACTCGTTGTACGTGTCCCGCCAGCGGTTGCCCTCACCATCGACGTACTCGATCGGGTTGTTCCGGGAGTCGTACTTGGTGACCTCGGTGAAGTTGAGGGACTGCGGGGCGGTCTGCGAGGTCCGGTTGCCGGCCGGGTCGTAGCCGGCCTCATGCTGGTTGTGCTTGCCGTTGACCACCAGAGTGCGGTTGAGCGAGGCGTCGTAGCGGTGGTTGTCGGAGTCACGATTGCCACGCTGGCTGTAGACCAGCACGTTGCGGCGGTAGCCGTCCCGGATCACCACCCCGTCGGCGTCGGTGGTGGTGGCTTCCTGCGCAGCGGCGTCCCAGGCGAAGGTGGTCTCCTTGCCGAGCGCGTCGCGCTGCTTCACCACCCGGCCGGTGTCGGCGTACTCGTTGTGCACCTCGACCACACGCTTCGGGTTGACCACCTCGATGAGCTGCCCGGTCGGGCCATAGCGGTAGTGCCAGACGTATCCGCGGGCATCCTGGGCGGCGGTGAGGGCCCCGTTCTCGTAGGAGAACCGCACCCGGCGGTGGTCGGGCAAACTGATCTCACGAATCAGCCCAGACTCGATCTTGGCTACCGCCGTACGGCCGGAGGCGTCGGTGAGTGTCACCCCGAAGTCGGTGTAGGCCAGCGTGACGCCCTTGCCACGCGCATTGGTGATCGAGGCCAGCCGGCCCTGCGCGTCGAACCGGTAGGTAATCTGCGTCGGGGTGACCAGTTCCCAGCCTTCCCCGGCGCGGCGCAGCGTCGAACGGACCCCCGCCGGCCGCTGGTAGGCCCCGTCGACCAGCCGATACTGACCTTCTGCCCCGTCCTCGGCCCGAACCACCGCACCCTGCTCGTTCACGGTGACCCGCATCTCGTACGACCAGGCCCACCCCGGGCCGAATCCACCGGGGCTGGGGTTGGCCGAGGAGTAGGTGCGTACCGAGGAGAACGGCACGCCATAAGAACTCATCCCCAGGTCGGGCTCGACCCGGCTGAACGCGCCGGTACTGGTGTTGACCCCGATCGCCCGGTTCGCCGGTCCGGCGCCGGTGAGGGCGAGCGCGTTGCCACAGCCGCAACCTGCGGCCTGCGGGTTCGCGATCTCCGGCGGGTCTATGGTGACCCGGGGCCGGGCCTGGTCGGAGGGTGCCGAGACGACCTCGCCCCCGTCGTCGAGCAGCGCGGTGAAGGTGATGAAGTAGTTCTTCGCCGGGTCAACGGTCCAGCCGTCGCCACCACCGAACGAGCGGCAGTACTCCCGCTGCGCCGAGCAGGCGGCCCGGTCCAGGTCGGCCCGGGTCAGCGTGGTGGAGGCCTGCTCGGTGCCGGACTCCGCCTCGTAGAGGGTCGCTCGCCAGGATGACCAGGCGGGCGTTTCATCGCGCAGGTTGAAGTAGGCCACCAGCGAGGTATCCCCGATGACGAAACCAGGCCGCAGCAGCGCGTCGGTGAAGACCTCGTCCGCGGCGGCGACGGTACGGGTCGCGCCCGATTTCGGCACGCCAGCCCACTCGGCCGCCGAGAGCTTGCGGGCACCGCCACCGGCGGCAACGCCGAGCGGTACGACCGGCATCCGTTTCTCATCCGGCAGCGCCTCATTGGGCACTGCCGTGGCGGGCAGTGGACGTGACACAGGGCCGGCTCCGGGAACGGCCTTGGGCACCGGCCCCGGCGGCGCGGCCCCGGCCGCCGGAACGCCTGGTACCAGGGACACCACCAGGGCCAGTCCACAAAGGTGAACCAGCCACCGAGCACGGTGGACTCGCGCGTACATGGGCTTCACTACGACAGCTCCCCTCGCCGGGTGGGCATTCGGATCGGCGATACGCCCCGACAGCCTATGGAGCCAAATCCATGAAATTCAATACAATTGAGTGTCGCCCTGGCGACATCCGGGCATAAGTAGGCGCCCCTCAATTGTCTGGATCAAATCCGGAATCGGCGCTTCTTCGGATTTGATCAATGGATTAGCGATGCTCCGCAGTGGACGCACGCCGGGCAGACCTATCGCCGTAGGCCGGACAGGTCACGGGCCAGCAGGGCCGCCTGCGTCCGGCTGGTCACCCCGAGTTTGGCCAGCACGCTGCTGACATGGGTCTTCACCGTGCGTTCGGCAAGGTGCAGGGACCGGGCGATCTCCTGGTTCGCCAACCCCTCGGCCAGCAGGTCGAGGATCTCGCGTTCCCGTGGCGTCAACAAGGCGACCCGACCTGCGGGTGAGTCGAGCGGGTCGATCTCCGATCCGGGCCGAGGTCCATTCGCCCCGTTGCGTCGCCCCGGCCACAGGGCCTCCGCTGCTGAGGTGCTCAACGTGGTAACCCCGCCGTGGACTCCCCGTACCGCCGAGGCCAACTCGTCACCGGTGGCATCCTTGAGCACGAATCCGTCCGCCCCGGCGGCGAGCGCCCGCTGGATCTCCGCCGCCCGACCGATCGTGGTCAGCATCAGCACCCTGGCCGGGACCTGCGGAAACCCTCGACGGAGCCGCTCCAGGGTCTGCACCCCGTCGGCTCCGGGCAGGTAGAGGTCCAGCAGTACGACCTCGGCGGCGTCCGGCTGCCGGTCCACGAAGTCGAGCAGGGCCGGACCGTCCGGCAACGCGGCGACCACCTCGAGGTCCGACTGTGCGGCGAGGATGAGGGAGAGCCCTTCCCGGACCAGCGCCTGGTCGTCCACGATGACGAGTCGAATCACGGCCCGATGCTATGCCGGTGCGCCGGCGGGGCTTCGACGTGCCGACGCGACAGCCGACCAGGGGGCGGGGAAAATGGCGACGAGACAGCAGGTGAGCGGCTGGATACGAACCCGCTGGCAACTGGTGGCAGACCTCGCTATGCAGGGCCTGCTGGTCGGCCTGTTCCTGGTCAGCGGGGCGGTACCGGAAACCGGTGGACTTCTCGGGCTGCTCCTGGGCACGGCCCAGATCCTCCCCCTGCTGGTCCGCCGTCAGGCTCCCGGCGCCGTGCTCGCCGTGGTGGCACTGGCCACCTCGGCACAGATGCTGCTCGGCATGTCCCGCACCGTCGGCTACCTGCCCGCACTGTTGGCCATCTACACGGCGGCAGGCAGCCGATCATCACCGGTGCGCTGGTGGGTGTGTGCCGCGGCGACCGTGTCAGTCGCGGCAGCCAGTCTGCCCGGCCGGGGCCCGGTCGAGGGCTTCCTGCTGGCCGTGGTCGCGTTCACCCTGGCCTGGTTGGCCGGTGCCGAACGTGGGCAGCAGTTGCGCCGACGTACCGCGCTGGTCGCCGAACGCACCAGGCTGCGCCTGGAACAGCGGATCGCCGAGGAGAACCGCGTCGCGGCCGAGGAACGGGAACTGCTGGCCCGGCGACTACACGACACGCTCGCCCACACCCTCACCGTCATGGTGGTGCAGACCGAGGCGCTGCGCTGCACCGGCGAGTTGTCGCCCGCACAACGGGAACGCGTCGACCGGGTGCTCGACGCGGGACGCACGGCCCTCACGGAGATCCGGCACGCCATCGCCGACCTGGACACCCGGGCGACATCGACCGCAGGCGACAACCTGCGGGAACGACTCGACGAACTCCGGGCCGCCGGTCTCGACCTGCCGGCCGACCTACCGCCAATGCTGGCCGGGCTACCCGAGCCGCTCCGGCCGGTGCTGCACCGGCTCATCGGCGAGGTGACCACCAACGCGCTCCGGCACGACGGGCCGGGCAGCAGACTGGAGATCTGGGCTGAGCCGGCCACTGGTCAGCTCCAGGTGACCACGGTGAGTCACCGGAGCAACTCTTTCAGCAATGATCAGCGGGGTGTTGGCCACGCTGGTGAGTCGGGCGGGTACGGGCTGCGCAGCCTTGGTCAGGATGTCAAGGCGTACGGCGGCGAGCTGACTTACGGGCCGGTCGCGCCGGACCGGTGGCGGGTGACGGCCAGGTTCCACATACCGGCAGAATGCATACCGGAACCCATCCCCCAGAAGGCGGATCAGGATCTTGACATCCTCCCCCTCCTAAGGGAGGGGGATTCCCACCCTCGCGGGTGAGGGTTCCTGGTTCATCGCCGGTCGCATGGAAGGAGGTCCCCCATGTCTTATGCCAGCTCCGCAGGCGTTTTGTGTCTCGACCAGCCCGGCCGCGACAGCGATGTTCTGGGCCGCGTTGATATCCCTGTCATGCGGGGCGCGGCAGACGGGGCACGTCCAATGCCGTGTCCCGAGGCTCAACGCGGGCAGCAGGTAGCCGCACGCGGAGCAGGTTTTCGAGGACGGGTACCAGCGGTCAGCCACCGCCAGGTGCCGGCCGTCACGGTGTGCCTTATAGCCGAGCAGGGTACGGAATTCGGCCCAGCCGGTGCGGGAGATCGCCTTAGCCAGGGGCCGGTTCCGGACCATGCCGGACACGTTGAGGTCTTCGACCGCGATGGCGTCGAACCGGCGCACCAGGGCGGTGCTGGTCTTGTGCAGGAAATCGCGGCGGGCGTCGCGCACCCGCGAGTATGCGCGGGCAACGTGCCGTTTGGCCTTGGCCCGGTTGGCGGAGCCCTTCCGTTTGCGGGCCATCATCCGCTGGTACCGCTTCAACCGTCGCTCGCGGCGTTCCATGTGCCTCGGGTGAGCGATGCGTTCCCCGGTGGACAGGACCGCGAAATCGGTCAGCCCGAGGTCGACCCCGACAACCCGGCCAGCCGGTTCGAGTGTGGCCGGTGTGCCCGCATCGACCGCGAAGGTCACATACCAGCGGCCGTCCGGGTCACGCGACACGGTGACCATGGTCGGGTCGAGGGCGGCCACGTCGATGTCGGGCCACGACCACACGAACGCCAGCACCCCCGGTGTCTTGCCCAGGCGAAGAGCGCCGTCGCGCACTCGGAACGCCGACCGGGTGTAGGAGGCCGACTGCCGGCCCTGGCGGGACTTGAAACGCGGATACCGGGTGCGTTTCTGAAAAAACGCGGTGAAGGCCGTGTGCTGGTGTCGCAGGGTTTGCTGCAGCGGCACCGAACTGACCTCGTTGAAAAACGCCAACTCGGGCAGCTTCTTCATCTCGGTCAGCGCCCGGTCGGTTTCGGCGTACGACGTGGACTTCCGTTCGGTACGCCAGAGGGCGTGGCGGGCCGCGAGGGTACGGTTCCACACCAGACGCACACAGCCGAACATGCGGTTGAGCACCGCAGCTTGTTCGGGGGTCGGGTAGGCCCGACATTTGTACGCCACCCTCACGTCACTACCTTACTGCAAGGAGTAATCATGACTGAACACGGACACATCATTCCTCCCCGCCCCGAAGGACGAGGCATCCTGGCGGCACTTCGGTGACGACCTCTGTTCACCAGCGGATTGCCGACGAACTCGGCGTGGCCGAGCGGCAGGTACGCGCCGCTGTCGACCTGCTCGACGGCGGGGCCACCGTGCCCTTCATCGCCCGCTACCGCAAGGAAGCCACCGGCATGCTCGACGACGCACAGTTGCGTGCCCTGGAGGAGCGGCTGCGTTACCTGCGCGAGTTGGACGAACGGCGGGCCGCCGTACTGGAGTCGATCCGGAGCCAGGGCAAGCTGGACGAGGCGCTGGAAGCGCAGATCATGACGGCCGACTCGAAGGCGCGGCTGGAGGACATCTATCTGCCCTACAAGCCCAAGCGCCGGACCCGGGCCCAGATCGCCCGAGAGGCCGGGCTGGAGCCGCTGGCCGACCAGTTGCTGGCCGATCCGACGCTCGACCCTCGGACCACGGCGGCCGGGTTCGTGGCCGAGGACCGGGGCGTGGCCGACCCGACGGCCGCCCTGGACGGGGCGCGGGCGATCCTGGTCGAGCGGTTCGCCGAGGACGCCGACCTGATCGGCTCGCTGCGCGAGCAGATGTGGACCCGGGGCCGGCTGGTGGCCCGGGTACGCGACGGGCAGGAGCAGGCCGGGGCGAAGTTCGCCGACTACTTCGACTTCTCCGAGCCGTACACCAAGCTTCCCTCGCACCGGATCCTGGCGATGTTCCGGGGCGAGAAGGAGGGCATGCTCGACCTCACCCTCGACTCCGCGGAGGCGCCCGTCGACGAGACCGCTCCGATCGGACCAACCCGGTACGAGACGGAGATCGCCGCCCGGTTCGGTGTCGCCGACCAGGGTCGGCCGGCCGACCGTTGGCTGTCTGACACGGTGCGCTGGGCCTGGCGTACCCGGATCCTGATCCACCTCGCCGCCGACCTGCGGATGCGGTTGTGGCAGGCGGCCGAGGAGGAGGCGGTACGCGTCTTCGCCGCCAACCTGCGCGACCTGCTGCTCGCCGCACCGGCCGGTACCCGCCCGACCATGGGCCTGGACCCGGGCCTGCGGACCGGGGTGAAGGTGGCCGTGGTCGACGCCACCGGCAAGGTGGTGGCGACCGAGACGATCTATCCGCACGAGCCGCGCCGGCAGTGGGACCAGTCGATCGACATCCTCGCCCGGCTGGCCCGCGCGCACCACGTCGAACTGGTCGCCATCGGCAACGGCACCGCCTCCCGGGAGACCGACAAGCTGGCGGCGGACCTGATCCGGCTGCACCCGGACCTGAAGCTGACCAAGGTGATGGTCTCCGAGGCCGGCGCCTCGGTCTATTCCGCGTCGGCCTACGCCTCCCAGGAACTGCCCGGTCTGGACGTGTCGCTGCGGGGCGCGGTCTCCATCGCCCGCCGGCTCCAGGACCCGCTCGCTGAGCTGGTCAAGATCGACCCAAGGTCGATCGGAGTCGGCCAGTACCAGCACGACCTGGCCGAGAACAAGCTGTCCCGCTCGCTGGACGCGGTGGTCGAGGACTGCGTCAACGCGGTCGGGGTCGACGTCAACACCGCCTCGGCCCCACTGCTGACCCGGGTCTCCGGCATCAGCGCCGGCCTGGCCGAGAACATCGTCCTGCACCGGGACGCCAACGGCCCGTTCCGCTCCCGACGGGCGCTCAAGGACGTCCCCCGGCTGGGGCCGAAGGCGTTCGAGCAGTGCGCCGGCTTCCTGCGGATTCCTGGCGGGGACGACCCGCTGGACGCCTCCAGCGTGCACCCCGAGGCGTACCCGGTGGTGCGGCGGATCCTCGCCTCGACCGGTGGTGAACTGTCCGGGCTGATCGGCAGGAGCGCGCTGCTGAAGGCGCTACGGCCGACCGACTTCGTCGACGACACGTTCGGGCTGCCGACCGTCACCGACATCATCGGTGAGCTGGAGAAGCCGGGTCGGGACCCACGGCCGGCCTTCAAGACGGCAACCTTCGCCGAGGGAGTCGAGAAGATCAGCGACCTGACGCCGGGCATGCTGCTGGAAGGTGTCGTCACCAACGTCGCGGCCTTCGGCGCGTTCGTCGACGTCGGGGTGCACCAGGACGGGCTGGTGCACGTGTCGGCGATGTCGAACACCTTCGTCAAGGACCCCCGCGACGTGGTCAAGCCCGGTGACGTCGTACGGGTCAAGGTGCTCGACGTGGACATCCCGCGCAAGCGGATCTCGCTGACCCTGCGGCTGGACGACGAGGCCGACGCCCGACCCCAGCGCGGCGACGCTGGCACGGGCCGGGGCACCGGCGGTGGTGGACGTGACTCCGGCGGTGGACGCGGTGGCGACCGGGGTGGCGCGGACCGGCGTACCTCCCGGGGTGGCCAGCCGAGGCAGGGCCGGGGTGGTTCGGGTGCGGCGGCCCCGACCGGGGCGATGGCCGACGCGCTTCGCCGAGCCGGCCTCGACAAGGGGCTCGGTGGGCGGTAGGCCATCGGGACGGACTACGGTCAGCGCATGAGTGTCGACGAGCGGACGGCCTGGCGGACAGCACACCGCCAGGCCGTCGAACTGCGCACGGCGGCTGAGGAGCGGCGCCGGGCGGAGGAGACCGGGCGGGCTCGGAAACTCGTCGCCTGGTTCACCCGCCAGGCACAGCAGTGCGGTATTCGCCCCACCGTCCTGACCGCCGTCGGCTACAACGGGCGCACCCGCTACCGGACCGGGCTGACCGGCTGGTACGTGGACGTCGCCCACTCGCGGGCGGTCAGTGTGGCCGGGGACTACTACCTGCTCACCGTGGCCGGTGGGCTACGGGCCCGGCTGCTCGGGGCGAGCATTCAGCCGCAGGAGCCGAGACTGATCGTCGGCGAAGGCGGCCGCGACGGGCAGTCGGTGCCCCTGCGTGACCTGCTTCAGCGGCGACTGGCGGCGGGCGACGACTGGCCCTGACCCGGCGCAGGGCTCTGATCCGACGCGGACTGGCCCTGACCCGGCGTGGCTTGGCCCTGATCAGATCCGGCCTGGCCGGAGGGACGACGGGCCGCTGGGTACCGGCCGGTCCACCATCCCGCCGCATCGGGTCGAGTCGGGGACAACCGACGCGGTGGCGCGACCCGTCGCCACCAGAACCGCTGCACGAGCAGGGTCAGCACCCCGGCCATCACGATCGCGCAGACGTTGACCAGCAACTGGATAGCGGAGCCGAGCGCCTCGTCGTACACCGCGTAGGCGAGCGCGACCGCGACGTTCGCCGCCGCCGGCACCGTCGTGACGGAGATCAGGACCCCGACCAGCGGACCGGCGTTGTTCGACGTCAGCGACAGCATGCCGGCCACCCCGGCGAGCAGCCCCACCACCCAGGAGAGCGCGTCGGGCCGCCAGATGAAGTCGGTCAGTGGCCGCTCGGCCAGCAGCATCGACCGGTCGACCAGCCCGAGGGCGGTCAGCAGCCAGGTACTGAGCATGGTCACAGCCATCGCGACGAGGAAGCCGATCGCGAGCGTCGCCGCCGACCTGGCAGCCACCGCCGATCGACGGCGGACCACCGCCACGCAGAGCGCGGCCAGCGGCCCGAACTCGGGGCCGACCACCATCGCCCCGACGATCAGGATGGGCTGGTCGAGCAGGACCCCGATCCCGGCGAGGATGGTGGCCACCGTGATCAACAACAGATACGTCACGGACAGCCGGGTCTGTTCCCCGGTCTTGTGTGCTATCTCGTCCCAGACCACCGCGTCCGCGCCGAGTCCCGGCGTGTCCGCCGCGGCCCGGTCCGCCTCGCGGGACAGGGTGATGTCCACCCCGTCGACCGAGACTGCCCCGGTCTCGTCGATGTCGAGTGCCTGAAGCGCCTGGAGCACCTCGTCGGCGCCTTCCCGGGCGACGTCGCACATGACCACGTCACCGGCGGGTTTCCGGGCGGCACCGGGCAGTACGGCCAGATGGGCGACCGCCGGATCGGCGGTAAGCAGGTCGACCACTGCCGCAGCGCGCTCGGTCGGCACGATGATCCGCAGGTGCAGCACCCGTCCGCCCCTCCCCTACTCCACAGAGCTTCCCCGGCCCGGTCTCGTCGACCGCCAACCACCATTCGGCGGCCGGCGCCTCGCGACACCGGCGGCCGGCGCGCTCTGGCGACCGGCGAGAACTCTACTGTGATCGCATCGCCGACCGGTGTTCCCGGCCCCGCCCCCGATCGGCCTCCGCCAGGAGTTCGGAGACCGTCACGAACTCGAATCCCCGGGCGCGCAGGCCACGGATCATCTGGGCCAGGCCGTCGATGGCGACCAGCCGGTCGTCCGGTCCGGTGTCGTGGGCGAGCAGGATGGTGCCGGGGGTGCAGGTCGTCACGACGTAGTCGACCAGGCCGGGTGGGTTGGACCGGAAGTCGGATTCGAGCATCTGCCGGTTCCAGAGCACGACCTGGTAGCCGAGTTCGTTCGCGGCGAGCAGGCTGCTGCCGGCGATGTGCCCGTACGGGGGCCGGAAGAGCACCGGTTCCCGTCCCCAGAGCCTCGTCAACTGTTCGTGAGCCCGGCTCAGCGCCGGGTGGCACTGCTGGTAGTCCAGCTTGGCCAGGTCCTGATGGGCCCAGGTGTGGTTACCCACTTCGTGGCCATCGAGTCGGCCAGCCACGAGGTGGCCGTAGTCGCGGGCGTTGATTCCGAGCATGAAGAACGTGGCCCTGGTCCGGGTCTGTTCCAGGATCGACAGCACCTTCGGCGTCCAGTTCGGCCTGGGGCCGTCGTCAAAGGTCAACGCGATCAGCTTCTTCGTCGTGTCCACCCCCCAGATGGTCGGCACACCGGCCGATCTCGGTGGGCTCCTCCGCCCGGCATGGACTCCTGATGCGTAGCCGCCGTAGAAGGGCAGGGGTCGGTCCCTGGTCGCCACGGCGTACGCCTGCTCCGCCCCGAGGGCCAGTCCCGCTCCGACCAACGCAGCCGCGGAACCGGCCAGGAGCTGTCTGCGGGACGGCCGGCCCCGGTCTGGCCGGGGAACGGGGATGTCGGCAGGGGTGGTTCCAAGATCGGGCATGCCGGCAGGTTAGGGACCATGCGTTGAAGAATTGGTGAAGGAACCATCCGGGACTGGTTCCGGATACCGACCGAATGACCTCTCCATCGATACTTCATCGGTTCTTCACCACTCGCGCCCCGCCGGATCGCAGCTCGAAGCGACCTATCAGGATGAGGGCATGAGCGCGCGCATCCTGGTTGCCGAGGACGACCCGAAGCAGGCCAACCTGGTTCGGGTCTATCTGGAGCGTGAGGGGCACAACGTGCTGGTGGTCGGAGACGGTCGGGTCGCACTCGACCAGTTCCGGGCCCGCCGACCCGACCTGCTGGTGCTCGACGTGATGATGCCGGTCGTCGACGGACTCGACGTGTGCCGGATCTTGCGGGCAGAGTCGGAGGTGCCGATCCTGCTGCTGACCGCCCGCACCACCGAGGACGACGTTCTGCTCGGGCTCGACCTCGGTGCCGACGACTACCTCACCAAGCCGTACAGCCCCCGCGAACTGACCGCCCGGGTCCGGGCGCTGCTGCGTCGGGCCCGCGTGGTTGGTGCGGGGAATCAGACCGTACTCCGGGTGGGTGAGCTGGAGGTCGACACCGGCCGGTTCGAGGCCCGCGTCGGTGGCCGACCGGTCGCATTGACCGCGAAGGAGTTCGGCATCCTCGAAGTGCTCGCCCGGGAACCGGGCCGGGCCTTCACCCGGGCCCAGATCATCGACCTGGCCTTCGGGTTCGACCACTATGTACTGGAACGCACGGTCGATGCTCATGTGATGAACCTGCGGCGCAAGATCGAGAGGGACGCTGTCGACCCCCGGTTCGTGCAGACCGTGTTCGGCCGGGGATACCGACTGGCCGACCCGACACAGCCAGCGGAGACGGGTCTCGGCTGGGGTACCGGCAGGTGAGTTTCCGGCTTCGGGTGCTCGGGCTGGTCATGCTGGTCGCGGTGAGCGCGACAGCGGCGACCGCCTGGCTGACCCTGCGCCAGGCCACGCAGCAGATCAGCGAGTCAGCCACCGCCGACCGGGCGCAACTGGACCAGATCACCGAGCGGATCAGGGCGTACGGCGTCCAGCACGGTACCTGGGAGGGGGTCAGTGATCTCGTCATGAATCTGCACCAGCAGACCGGTCAGCGGATCCACCTGGCCTCCGTATCGGGCGTCGTCCTGGTGGACACCGACACCCAGCGCGGTCAGACCGCTCGCCCGGTGGGTTCCATGAGCTCCGTCATCGATCCCCGGCCGATCCTCGACCTGCCCAACAGCTCCACCGAGGCGACCAGAGTCACTCTCGAAATGATCCGGAGCTATCGTGCCGGAGTGCGGCTCGCGGCCTGCCTGACCCGCGAGGGCATCGATGTCGCGATCATCGAAAACCGCTTCGGAATACCAAGTTTCGCCGCCGTCCCACGAAACGACAGCCAGAGCGAACCAACGCCCGGACCGGCCGGCGAGCTACTGGAGGAACAGGCCATCATCGCCTGCCAGAAGATTGCCGCGAAGGAACTGACGGGGTCCGTGCGCGAGAATCATCTAGCCGTCTGCGACGCCAAGGCAGAGGCCGACTCGGTACAGCAGTGTCTGATCGGCGCGTTCATGTCCTACACCAGCGACGTGGCCCCCGTGCCGGTGCAGGTGTATCTCGGCTCGCGTGACGACGCGACGTCGGTACTCGCCGCCGGCCCGCTGCTGACCGCCGCCGCCGGGGTGGCGGCGGTCGCCATCATCGGCACCGCCGTACTGAGCCGGCAGGCACTGCGCCCGATCGACACGCTCACCACCGCCTCCCGCCGGCTCGGCCGTGGTGACCTCACCAGCCGGGTACCGGTGCGGGGCAACGACGAGTTGGCCGAGTTGGCTCGATCGTTCAACTGGATGGCCGACTCACTGCAACAGGGCGAGGAACGCCAACGGCGCCTGGTCGCCGACGTCGCGCACGAGCTGCGTACCCCGCTGGCGAATCTGCGTGGCTACCTCGAAGCGCTCAAGGACGGCGTGATCCCCGCCGACGCGGACCTGTTCGCCTCGCTACACGAGGAGGCGGTCCTGCAACAACGCATCGTCGACGACCTCCAGGACCTGGCTCTGGCGGAGGCGGGCACGCTGGCCTACCACCGGAGCACCGTCGACCTGGCGGAGTTGCTGGCGAACTGCCGCACCGCGCACGCCGCGCTCGCCGACGCGGCCGGGGTCGACTTGGTCGTGATCGCCGAATCGGTGACTGTGGACGCCGATCCGGACCGGCTCCGACAGGTGGTCGGCAATCTGATCACCAACGCGGTCCGGGCCACCGGGGCGGGCGGGAGCGTGAGCCTGCACGCGGACCGGGCCGGTACCAGTGCGGTGGTCCGGGTGGCCGACACCGGCTCGGGGATCGAGTCGGATTTACTGCCGTACGTCTTCGACCGGTTCTGGCGGGCCGACTCCGCCCGAGGCCGGCGCACCGGCGGCAGTGGCCTCGGGTTGGCCATTGCCCGGCAGATCGTCACCGACCATGGCGGGACCATCCGGGTGACCAGCGCGGTCGGAACCGGCACCACCTTCACCATCACCCTGCCGGGCTGCTGACTGCATTCGCGAAAGCAATTCAGGTCCATATCTGGCTAATCTTGCAGATTAGCCGCTTCAAGCCATCGCGTCCCGAGTATCACCAACACGACCTAAACACGCGGTTATCCCGTGCTCGATCTGATACAACCCTTTTGGTCGTTTAGTTGGCTACCACGCGGAGGCTCCCCCCGATGACCAACCGGATATATCTGTCGCCTCCCGACGTCGGCCCCCTGGAAGACGCCTATGTCCGCGCCGCCCTCCGCTCCGGCTGGGTCGCCCCGGTCGGGCCAGAGCTGGACGCGTTCGAGCGGGAGATCGCCGACCGGGTGGGCACCGGGTACGCCGTCGGGGTGAGTTCGGGAACCGCCGCCCTGCACCTGGCCCTGCTGAGCCTCGGCGTCGGACCGGGGCAGGTGGTGGTCGTACCGACCCTGACCTTCGTGGCCACCGCCAACGCGGTCGGCTACGCGGGCGCCCGGCCGGTGCTCGTCGACGTCGACCCGGCGACCGGCAACATCGACGTCGGACTGCTGTCCGAACTGCTGGACCGGCTCCGCCACGCCGGAGAGCACGTCGGTGCGGTGATGCCGGTGGACATGTTCGGCACCTGCGCGGACTACGCCACGCTCCTGCCCATCTGTGCGGCTGCCGGCATACCCGTGGTGGAGGACGCGGCCCAGGCGCTCGGCGCCACCTACCAGGGGCGGCCGGCCGGGTCGTTCGGCCGGATCGCGGCGCTCTCCTTCAACGGCAACAAGATCATCACCACTTCCGGCGGCGGCATGCTGGTCTCCGACGACGCGACGCTCATCGACCGGTGCCGGCACCTGGCGACCCAGGCCCGCGAGCCGGTGGCGCACTACGAACACACCGAGGTCGGCTACAACTACCGGCTCAGCAACGTACTCGCCGCGCTCGGCCGGGCACAGCTGCGCCGCCTGGAGGAGATGCTCGCCCGTCGCCGGTTCCTGCGCGAGCACTACGCGAAGCTCTTCGCCGCCGTACCGGGGGTGCGCCTGCTCGCCGACGGTGACCCGGGCTCGAACTGCTGGCTGACCTCGATCATCGTCGACCCGCACCAGGCCGGCTGGCGGGCCGAGGAACTCGGTGCCCACCTCGGCCAGCGCGACATCGAGACCCGGCCGATGTGGAAACCCATGCACCAGCAGCCGGTCTTCGCCGGCACCGAAGCCGTCCTCACCGGTGCGGCGGACCTGCTCTTCGCCAACGGGATCCAACTGCCCAGCGGTTCGGCGTTGACCGAGACGCAGATCCAGCGGGTGCTCGACAGCATCGGCGAGTTCCTGGCGGCAGGCCGGTGAGATCCGACCCCTGCCGGTACGACCGGACCAAGCGTGCCCTGGACATCGCCGTCGCCGCCGTACTCCTGATGCTGACCGCCCCCCTGATGGCCGCCGTGACGGTGGTGATCGCGGCGACCAACGGCCGGCCCGTGCTCTTCCGCCAACACCGCCCCGGCCGGCACGGCCGGCTCTTCGAACTGGTCAAGTTCCGCAGCATGCGACCGGTGGACGCGGCGACCGGGCGAATCGACGACGGCGATCGGCTCACCCGGCTGGGCACCTGGCTGCGGGCCACCAGCCTGGACGAACTCCCCACCCTGTGGAACGTGCTACGCGGCGACATGAGCCTGGTCGGCCCCCGCCCGCTGCTGGTGCGCTACCTGGACCGGTACACCCCGACCCAGGCCCGCCGGCACGAGGTCCGGCCCGGCATCACCGGACTGGCGCAGGTACGCGGCCGCAACACGCTGACCTGGGAGGACAAGTTCATCCACGACGTGTGGTACGTCGACCACCGCAGTCTCCGGTTGGACCTGCGGATCCTCGTCGCGACCGCTGGCATCGTGCTGCGCCGCGACGGCATCTCGGCACACGGCAGCCCGACCGCACACGAATTCCTCGGCAGCCCCGAACTGACCGTTCGGATCGACGCCGGCACCAGCCGCACCGGTGGCGCAGCAGCCCGGGTGGCCCGGAGCGTTGGCGGTACGACACAACAGACAGGCAGGTCGATCACGTGAGTCTGGACATCGCGATCGTAGGCTGCGGTGGGCACGGCCGGGAACTGTTCGAGATCATCCGGGCGATCAACGCGGCAACCCCGACCGGGCCACGATGGCGGGTGGTGGGTTTCGTCGACGACCGCCCCGCCGAGGTCAACCTCAAACGGATCCAACGGCTGGACGCGTCGTACCTAGGGACAATCGACTGGTTACGCGAGGCCGGGTCCGGCACGCACGTCGTCATCGGTCTGGGCGACCCACGGGTACGCCGGACCGTCGCGCAGCGAATCGAGGCGTACGGGCTGCCGGTGCCGAGCCTGGTACACCCGGCCGCGACCCTGGCACCCGACCTCGTCGCCGGTGAAGGGCTCGTGGCCTTCCCCGGTGCCCGAGTGACCACCAACGTGACCTTCGGCCGGCACGTCCACCTGAACCAGAACGCGACCGTCGCCCACGACTGTGCGCTGGCCGACCACGTCTCGGTCAACCCGCTGGCCGCCGTCTCCGGTGACTGCCGGGTGGAGAGCGGGGTCCTGATCGGCACCACCGCCGCGGTGTTGCAGGGCCTGCACATCGGCGCGGACGCGACCGTGGGTGCTGGTGCGTGTGTCGTCCGGGACGTGCCCGCCGGGGCCGTGGTGAAGGGGGTGCCGGCCCGGTGACCGGTGACCGGATGGCCATGGGGCGCCGGAGACTCCGGGTGACCGTACTGCTGAAGACCAACGACGGGGGGCGCTGGATCCTCCCCCAGGTCGCCGAGCTGCGGCGCCGTGGGCACGAGGTCGTCGTGGTCCTCCCGCCCGGCACGGGTCGACTGACCGCCGAACTCACCTCCCGAGGCGTGGCAGTACGTAGCTCCCCGTTCGACTTCCGGCTCCGACCGACCCTCGGCACGCTGCGTGGCCTGTGGCGGCTGCGCCGACTCATCCGTGCGCTCCGACCGGACGTCGTGAAATACCACCTGTACGCCTCGGCGCTGGCCGCCCGGCTCAGCACGGTCGGACTCCCGGTGCGCCGCGCGCACATGGTCGCCGGGCCGCTCTATCTCGAGTCCCCGGTGATCCGCCCGGTCGAGCGTCGACTGTGGCGACTGGACCATGTGACCATCTGCGGCACCGACTACACCGCCCGACTCTACGGCGAACTCGGCTGCCCCCCGGACCGTCGGCCGGTGGCCACCTGCGGGGTCGACACCGACCACTTCGATCCCGTCCCGCTGGCCGGTCCCCGTACCGGCCCGGTCCCGCCCAGCATTCCCCGGCCTCGCATGACCGACCTGCGGGCCAAGGCACGCGCCGAACTCGGGATCCCGCAGGACGCCTTCGTGGCCATCATGGTGGCGTACGTCTATCCGCCGAAACGCCTGGCCCACCAGGGCCGGGGCATCAAGGGTCACGACGTGCTGCTCACCGCCTGGCGCTCGTTCCAGGCCCGCACTCCCCGGGCGCACCTGCTCCTGGTCGGCGGCGGCTGGACCGAGAGCGGCGTGGCCCACCGACAGGAACTGATCGACCAATTCGGGGTACGGACCGACCCGAGCATCACCTGGGTCGAGTCGGTGCATGACGTACGCCCCTGCTACCAGGCCGCCGACGTGAGTGTCAGCCCGTCCCTGTCCGAGGGGCACGGTGCCTCCGTCGAGGCGGGCTCGATGGGCGTCCCGGGCATCGTCAGCGACGCTGGTGGTTTGCCCGAGACCGTGGATGACACCTGCGGTTGGGTGGTGCCCCGAGGTGACGCGACGGCGCTGGCAGCGGCGCTGGGCGCGGCGTACCAGGAATTCGAGGCCGGGAAGCTGACACCCCGGGGTCACCTCGCGCGGCAGCGCGTCGTCCGGCTCTTCGACAACCGGGTGGCCGCCCAGCGGGTCGCCGACGTCATCGAGCAGATCGCGGACGGGGTACGCCGGCAATGAGGGTGGTGGTGACCGCCGAGACCCGGTTCGTCCAGACCCCCGACGGGGCGGTGTGGACAGCGACCGCACCGAGCTATCGGTTCTGGACGCGCTACCTGTCGGTCTTCGACACCGTCCGGGTGGTCGCCCGCGTGCAGAACGTCGCCGCGGTACCGGAGGGAGCCCATCAGGTCGACGGGCCGGGAGTCGAGGTGTGGCCGGTGCCCTACTACGTGGGGCCCCGGGAGTACCTGCTGCGCCGGTCCGCCGTCGGCCGGGCCGTGACCGCTTCGGCGGATCCTGCGGACGCCGTCATCCTGCGGGTGCCCTCGGCGATCGGTTCACTACTGGCCCAGTCCCGGGACCGACGACACCTGCCGTACGCCCTGGAGGTGGTGGGTGACCCGTACGACGTGTTCGCCCCTGGCGTCGTACAGCACCCGCTGCGCCCGATGCTGCGGCACTGGTTCGCGACGAAGCTACGCCGGCAGTGTCGCTCGGCCAGCGCCGTCGCCTACGTGACGGAACGGTCGTTGCAGGCCCGCTACCCGGCCACCCGAATCGCGCCCACCACCGCCTGCTCCAGCGTGGACCTGCCGGCGGAGGCGTTCCTGCCACAGGGGCGGTCCCCCGAGCGGTGCGCCCGGTTCACCTCCCTGATCTCGATCGGCTCGCTGGACCAGCTCTACAAGGGCGTCGACACGCTGATCGAAGCGCTCGCCTGGCTGGTCGCGGCCGGACTGCCGGTGCGGCTGGTACACGTCGGCGATGGGCGGTTCCGCCACCAACTCGAACAGCTCGCCGCCCGGCTGGGGGTGGCCGACCGGGTCGAGTTCACCGGCGCGCTGCCCGCCGGGGAGGCGGTACGCCAACAGTTGGACGCCGCCGACCTGTTCGTCATGCCGTCGCGCACCGAAGGACTTCCTCGCGCCCTGATCGAGGCCATGGCCCGAGCCCTGCCCGCCATCGGCACCACCGCTGGTGGCATCCCCGAACTCCTCCCCGCCACCGACCTCGTCCGCCCCGACGACCCCGCCACCCTCGCCGTCGCCATCTACAACATGCTCACCAACCCGCACCGCATGGCCGGCGCCTCCATCCGGAACCTCTACCGCGCCCACGACTTCTCCGCCGACACCCTCACCCCTCGCCGGAATGCCTACTACCACGCCGTACGCGACGCCACGGAACGTCGGATGTCAGTGAGGAGTCAGGTTTGTTGAGTTCGGTTCAGCGCAGGAGCACCATCGAGGCCCCCCCGGCCCCACCAGCCCTATCTCATCCCGTCCAGGTCGCCCACGTCATCGGTAGCCTGGACCGGGGCGGGGCCGAGATCGTCTCCCTCGACGTCTGCCGGGCGGTACCGGCCACCGAGGTCGAGCAGACCTTCATCACGCTGGCCGGTCGGGAAGGGAGCCTGGCCGGGGAGTTCCGTGCCAACGGAGCACTGATCCAGCAGTGTCCGCTGCGCCCGGTCACCTCCTTCCCCCTGCGGCTATGGCGCTTCCTTCAGTCGCACCGGCCTGATGTCGTCGTCTCCCACATCAGCCTGGCCAGCGCGGTGGTGTTGCTGGCCGCCCGGATCGCCAAGGTTCCGGTCCGGATCGCTCGTATGCACAGCGAGGGAGATGGGCGGCGCAACACCCCGGTCCGGCGACTCCGCCGATGGCTGCTGCGTCACCTGCTCCGACACACCGCGACCGACGTACTGGGGGTCACCGGGGCGGCACTCGACTTCGCCGGACCGCCCGCTGGGGATGCCCGGTACCGGGTGCTCTACAACGGTGTGAACACCGCCCGGGTGTCGGGCTGGGACCGATCGACCGCACGCCGACACTGGAAGATCCCCGAGGACGCCCATGTGATGGTCCACATCGGGCGGCCGGCACCAGCGAAGAACCGACCATTCCTGATCGACGTACACACCGCGGTGCGGGAACTCTGGCCGGACACCGTACTACTCGTCGTCGGTCCCGGCGGAACCGACGATTTCACCTCTGCTCGGCCGGAAATCGTGGACGACCCGCTGGTGCTGCTCGCCGGTGAGGCCGAGGAGATCGCCTCGGTGTTGGCCGCCGCCGACGTGCTGCTGCTGCCCTCCCGATGGGAAGGGCTACCCGGGGTGATCCTGGAGGCACTGGCCGCCGGCGTTCCGGTCGTCGCGACCGACCTGCCCTGTCTGCGAGAACTCTCCGCCCAGCTACGTGGGCTCACCCTGTTGCCGTTGGCCGAGGGCCCGCTGCGCTGGGCCGACGCCACGATGTGCCAGGCCCAGACGAGTTCCGCCCGACGGCAGGAAATCCGGCAGAGCCTGCATTCCTCCGCGTTCCTCCTCGACCGCGCCGTACGGCAATGGCGAACCCTGTGGCAGGTTGGCCAGCGGTGACCTCCGGCCGGCGCTTCGCCCTGGCCTTTCTCACCGGTAACAGCCTCGCCCAGGCAGCCAGCTACGCGTTGAGTGCGGTGCTGTCCACCACGCTGCTCGGCCCACATAACCGGGGCCTGATGGTGCTGGGCGTCTCCATCGCCAGCATCACCCCGCTGTTGGCCGGCATGGGCACCGGTGCCGAGCTGCGCTCACGACTACCCAATGTGGGCAACGGGGCGGCTCGGCAACGGCTGCTCTCGTCGTACGCCTGGTGGTCGTTGCTGGCCGTGGGCACGGCCGGCGGCTTGGCGGTGCTGGTCACCGCCGGTTCGGCGACCCTGATCGACCCGGGGCTGGCCGACCCCGCCTTCCTGCTCGCCGTACTCGTGGTGACGGCGGGCTACACCGCCCTGACGCAGTTCCCCGACGCCTGGTACGCCGCCGGACTCTTCCGGGCAGGTAGCGCGTGGGCGGCGGCGGTCGCTGCCGGTGGGCTGCTCGGCATGCTCGTCGGGGCGCTGCTGGAGCGCACCGCCTGGATGCTGTTGCTCGCCCAGGGTGCCGGGATGGTGGCGGTCGCCGTCGGGCAGGCGACCCGGCTGCGCGCCGCCGGGCTCTTGCCGGTACGTGGTCCCGGCCGGCGGGAGTTGACCCAGCTGCTCCGAGCCGGCGCTCGGGCGCTCGGTCTCACCGTGGGGCTGGCCCTGACCCTGCGGGCCGACCGCTACCTGCTCGGTACGGTCGCTGGCGCAGCCGCCGTCGGTGTGTACTCCCTGGCCGCCACTCTGAGCGAGGCGCCCCGGGTGATCCCCACCGCGCTGGGCCAACTCGTCAACCGGGACGTCGCCCTGGGCTCTGACCTCGCTCGGGTCCAACAGTCCCGGCGGCTGGCGCTCATGGCGTCGACCGCGATGAGTCTGCTGGTGGCCGCCAGCGGTTGGTGGCTGATCGTACCCATCTTCGGTGCCGAGTTCGCCGAGGCGAGGCCGCTGTTGCTGGTGCTGCTGGTGGCCGAAATCGTCTTCGCGCCGTACGCGGTGGCCAGCCGGGGCCTGCTGGGCGGGGGTTGGATGGGCACGGCGGGCGCACTCGGCCTGCTGGGCAGCGTCGCCGCCGCCGCGATGTACGGCCTGGCCATCCCAATTTGGGGCAGCTACGGGGCGGCGCTGGCCTCGGTGACGGTCTACGGCGGACTGTCCTGGGCCTCGTGGGCATTGCTCCGACACCGCCTGGATCGTTCCTCCTTCCAGACCCCGCACGCCGCAGGTGTGCTGGTAGGCCGTGCCGGGACCAACGGCCGCCAACCCGGAGGACGGCACCGATGGACCATGTGACCAGCCCAGGCACCGGTTCTCTGGTCGCCCGAGTTCGGCAGCAGCCGCTCGTTCGAGCCCGGAGGGAACCGCTCGCTCAGAAACGGAAGAAGCGCCGCCATCGCTTCGCTGGCCCTGATCGGACGGCTGGATCCACCGGCAGGATCCGGTCCGTGGGACTGGCTATCGCCGTCGTGCTCTTCGGCGTGGTGGCGGTGAAGGCCGATGCGCTCGGCTCCTCGCCCCGGCTCGCCGCCAGCGTCGCCACCGCAGTCGCTTGTTTCGGCATCGCCGTCCTGACACTGTCCCTTCCGGGTCGGCGAATCACCCTCGGCTCGGTCTACTTTCTGATCTTCGCCCTGTTCCACGTTGGCCTGTGCCCGTACATCGCCGTCGGCCAGGTGCCGAGGCTGCTGGTCGAGGCATCCCCGGTGAACTCTGCCTGGTACCACAGCCCGATGCTCGCGCCCGCGCTGACCGCCATCATCCTCGGGATGCTCGCCCTCCTGATCGGTTACCTCGGGATCGTCTCCATCGTGGGCTGGCAGCACACCATCGCCGTGCGGTCCGTTGTCGCGGACCGGGCCGGACAGCCCGGCCTGGAGATCGTCGGATTCGGAATGCTCGCGACCGGGGTACTGCTCTGGTTCGTGTTCGCCGCCACGCAGGGCTCGACCTTCTTCCTGACGCAGAGCTACGAATCCTTCCGTACGGCGACCGCCGGCAAGCCGCTCCCGTACCTCTATCTGTTCATCGGTTTGGGCATGGGGCTGCTCGGCCTCGGGCGGTGGACCAGGCTGCACCGCTGGGGCCTTGTGATCTTCGCGGTCTTCGCCATCCCTGCCGGCATCATCGGCGTCCGCAACATGCTGTTCATCCCGCTGGCTGCCTGGCTGGTGGCGGCCGCCAGCCGGCGAACGATCCGACTCCGGCCATGGCTGGTACCGGCACTGTTGGTGGGACTCGCGGCGGGGTCACTCGCCCGCCAGATCCGGCAGACCGGGCTCTCCGGGGCGCAGTCCGACAGCGTCACCATCAATCCACTCGACGGCTTGGCGGAGCTCGGCACCACCCTGCGCACCATGGTCGTCGCCTACCAGTGGCATGCCGAGTGGAACGAACCCTTCGTCGGCTGGGGCACCTACTGGGCACCGCTGGAACGAATCGTGGTCGGCCGGCTGTTCGGAGCGGCGGTCACCCCCACCTTCTTGGACATCCGGGTCTTCTCCGCAACAGTCTTCGACCGGGTCGGTGCGATCGGCGGCTCGCCCGCCGCAGAGGCGTACCGAGCCGCCGGGCTCGTCGGCGTGGTAGTCGTGATGTTACTGATCGGGGCGCTGATCGCATGGATCGACCTCCGCCCGGCCGGTTCGATTCTGGGTTCGGCGACCGGGATGATCGGCTACATCCTGCTGGTCTGGATCCGCAACGACTTCACCCCGGTCGTCGTGCAGTGCCTCGCCGCTGGCGCCGCGATGGCCCTGGTGATGTTGGTCGACCGGTACCGGACGGCCCGCCGAAACCTGACCGGTACGCCGTTGTCAGCCTCGGAAGCTGGTGCGGTACGACCTCGGGGTGGTGCCGACGTGCCGGGAGAAATGGTGCCGCAGGGTTTCCGGTGATCCGAACCCCACTTCGTGCGCAATCCGATCCACCGGCAGGTCGGTCGTCTCCAACAGTTCTCTGGCCCGTTGCAGACGTCGCTCGAGTAGCCAGCGCAGCGGGGTGGTGCCGGTCTGTGCGCGAAACCGTCGGGACAGGCTACGTGTGCTCATGGTCGCTCGGGTTGCGATGTCGACGATCGCCAGTGGCCGGTCGAGGTTGTCCTGCATCCACTGCAGCGTCGGGCCGAGGTCGTCGGAGTCGTCGACCGGGTCACGATGCTGGATGAACTGTGCCTGACCTCCCACCCGCTGCGGAGCCATAACGATCATCCGCGCGGTGTCGGCTGCAACCGCCGCGCCGTGGTCACGCCGAACGATGTGCAGGCACAGGTCGAGTCCTGCGGCAATGCCGGCGGAGGTGAGGATCTGCCCCTCGTCGACGAAGAGAACGGACGGGTCCACCTGCACATCAGGGAAGGCCTTGGCCAGATACCCGGCAAGTCGCCAGTGAGTGGTCGCCCGGCGCCCGTCGAGCAGGCCCGCGGCTGCGAGTACGAACGCCCCGCTGCAGATCGACGCCACGCGTGCGCCCCGTGCCGCCGCCGCCCGGATCAACCGCACGGTGTCCGGATGCGGCGGTCGGTCCGGATCCGCACCGGGCACGATCAACGTATCGGCGTCACGTGCATCGTCCACGCCGTACCGGGACGAAAGTTGGAAAGGCTCCTGCTCGGCAGCGGTTGCGGTGACCATCCCCTCGGCGCACACCCGAATCTCGTAGGCAGGTGTGCCGTCCGGGCGACGCACGGCGGCGAACACCTGACACGGGATAGTCAGATCGAAGGCCACCACGCCGTCGAAGGCAAGGACCGCCACCGCACCGACGCCGGCCGGCGAGCCGCGCCCTACGCCACTTCGGATGCATATCGTGCTGTACGACGGAGTCGAGGACCAGGACTTCGTTGGCCCGGTCTCGGTTCTCGGCATTGCTGAGAACGTCGAACAGACCTTCGTCACCGTCGACGGCCCAAGCACGGTGACCGCTTCTTCCGGTATCGAGATCGTGGTCCGCGCGCCGTGGTCACCCCGGTCCGCCGACGTGATCCTGGTTCCGGGTGGCGGCTACGGTGCGGGGTCCGGGGTGAGCGAGCAGATCTCTCGCGGCGTGCTACCCAAGGCACTGGCCGACGCGCGGCGGCCCGGCTTGCTCCTGGCATCGGTCTGCACCGGGACGCTCCTGCTCTCCGCCGCCGGAATCACCACCGGACGGCCCTGCACGACCCATCACATCGCGAAGAAGGAGCTACGGGCGCAGGGCGCGACCGTGGTCAGCGGACGTGTCGTCGACGACGGTGACCTGGTCACGTCCGGCGGAGTCACCTCCGGCATCGACCTCGGCCTGTGGCTCACCGAGCGCTTCTTCGGCCCGGAAGCCGCCCTACTCGCCGAGATGGTGCTCGAGTACGAACGGCGCGGCACCGTCTGGCGAGCGGCACCATACGGTCGGGGTGCCGGGTTGGCGAACGCATTGTGACGCCCGGCGATGGCTACCGGTCCGGGCGAGCGGCGTAGACGTAGTAACGGACCCAGGGGCGGCTGTCGTGTGGCCGGGTACGGACGGTGAACCCAGCGTGCCGGAGCAGCGCGGTCACCGGGCCGAAGGTACGGCGCCAGTCCTGCGCGGACCCGCGCCAGTCCGCCCCCTCGTCTCCACCGGCTGCCGCCGCCCTCTCGTCTCCACCGGCTGCCGCCGCCCTCTCGTCTCCACCGGCTGCCGCCGCCAGCCTCGCTCGCTCGGCGAGGAAGTCGTGACAGGAGATGGTCAGGTGGTCCACCGACTTGAGTACGTCGAGGGAGGCTTCGAGTACCGCCAACTCGGCACCCTCGATGTTCATCTTCAGCAGATCGACATGGTCGACGCCGAGTGATTCCATGATTTCGTCCAGCCGCCGGCCGACCACTGCGATGCCGTTGGTCGAGTCGCTGGTCAGTCCGTTATCGATGTGCCGGTCCGGGTGGTCCTCCAGGTAGACCGGTCCGGGGGTACCGACGACGGCGCACTCTACCGGCGTTACATTGGTCAGCCGGTTCAGCTCGACCGTACGACGTAGGCACTCGAACGTCGTCGGGTGCGCCTCGATACTCACCACTCGGCCGCGCTCCCCTACCAGCCGGGAGAAGAGCCGCACCTCGCCACCCACACCGGCCCCCACATCGATGACGGTATCCCCGGGTCGCGGCTGGTAGTCGTAGAGGAAGACGTCCTGGGCCGCCTGGTCCTGTCCTTCAGGCGAGAGGCCACCGATCCGAGTGTTGACCACCACGCTGTCCGGGTACCGGTGGATCCACCGTCCGGCGTAGTACCGGACCGAACATCGGGCCCGGGTCCGGGCCGAGAGGTACACCGAGCCCAGGTGTGCCACGGCGTGTGGGGAGAGCCGGCCGTCCAGCGCGTGCAGGAGTCGACCCTTGAGCGTTGTTCCCATGCCTGTCTTCCCCTCACACCGCCCGGTCGTCCCGGTAGCGGCTCAGGTTGCCCGGATCGAGGAACCACTCGACCGTCGACCTGTGCCCGTCGTCCATCTCGTCTTCCCTCAACAGTCACGTCCGGGTGTCTCGCGGTGCCCGGGGCGATCCGCCGGGTTGTCCCGGCTGGGGCTGTCGCCGACCGGGACCAGGCATCGGGCGCGGGCTGGGGCTGGGGCTCGGTTGGCCGGTCCGGTCGGCCCGGAAGTCACCACCGGACCAGAGCGCCTTGACCGAATCCGCGAGGTCGTGGGTGGGGACCCAGCCGAGCGCCGAGGCGGCGCGCCGAATGTCTCCGCACATCCAGTCCACCACCGTCGAGTGCTCCGGCGCACGACCGTCCTCCCGGATCTCACCAGAGAATCCGGCGGTCTCGGCGAGCAGTCGTACCGCCGTCCGGGCGGGGACAGCCCGACCGCTGGCGATGTTGTAGATCCGGTCGGGCAGGGTGGGAACGGCCAGCGCGGCGGCCACGGCGCTGGCCACGTCCCGGACGTCGATGAAGTCCCGATACGCGCCGAGCGCTCCCATCGAAACCTGCGGCGTCTGCTGGGTCGTTGCCCGACGCAGCAGGTGCGCCGCCCGGCCGAGCACGTTCTCCTCGGGCAGCCCTGCGCCGATCGGGTTGAACACCCGAAGCACCACCCCGTCGACCCGACCGGCGACGATAGCGAGTTCCAGCAGCCGGGTGGCGGCGAGCTGGCTTACGCCGTACACCCCGACCGGCGTCGCCGGGTCGTGCTCGTTGACGGCATGTCCGGGCGGCACCGGGCCGTACTCGGCCGCCGAGCCGAGCCGGACGAGCCGGGCGGCTGGCGCGTGTGCCGCGACGGCTTCGATGAGCCGGGCGGTCACCAGGGTGTTGGCCCGGATCAGGGTCGGAGCATCACCGGTCACACCGCCGGCGCAGTTGACCACCGCGTCCGGGCGTACCGTGCGCAGCAGGCTCGCCAGCGCATCGTCCGTAGAGTTGGCCAGGTCACACTCGGCGCGGGTCGGGCAGGTGAGTTCGGCATCCGGGGCGAGCGCCCGGCGTACGTGCCCGCCGAGAAAGCCGTACGCGCCGAACAAGAGCACTCTGGTCATACCGGCTCCGGGATCGGAGTGGTCAGCAGGATCGGCTTGAGCGGCTCGAATCTGCGGTTAGCCGCGTCGTAGTCCGCGGTGCGGTCGATGGGCACCAACGGTTTCGGCAGAATGTGCATCTCGTCCTCCTGTCTGCTGGCCGGAGCGGGGTCAGGTCTCCGGCCAGCGCAAGATCGGGTCTGCTACCCGCGCAGGGTCGGGCGGGTCACCGTGCCGGGGTGTTCTCCTGCGCCGGGGTGTTCTCCTGGGCCGCGAGGTGGGCTTCCAGCCAACGCACGGTGGCCTGCAGCCCGTCGGTCAGGGACGCGGCCTTCACCCCGGGAAAGAGCTCGCACAGCAACTGGCCGTCGGCTGCGGAATGCCGGATGTCACCGGCGCGGGGCGGGCTGTTCCGGCGCTCGATCGGGCGCTCCAGGATCTGCTCCAGCTCCGCCACGACGGTGTGCAGGCTGGTACGGGTGCTGAAGGCCAGGTTCACCGGTTGTGGGTGCTGCACCCGGCGACGCAGGGCGTCCAACAGCACCTCGCACACCGTCTCCACGTAGGTGAAGTCGCGGGTCTGCGCCCCGTCGCCGTGGAAGACGACCGGTTCTCCCCGGAGCGCCGCGTGCACGAACTTCGGGATGACCGCGGCGTACGGGTGGTCGTGCCGCTGCCCCGGGCCGTACACGTTGAAGAACCGGAACGCGAGGGTGGGCAGCCCGTACGACGACTGGTAGGCCAGGGCGTACGCCTCGGTGGCCAGTTTGCTGGCCGCGTACGGGCTCATCGGCCGGGTCCAGGCCAGCTCGTCCTTGGGCAGGGCGGGGTTCGCCCCGTACACCGAGGACGACGAGGCGACCACGACGTGGTCCAGCCGGTGCCGACGGGCGGCTTCCAGCACGCAGAGCGTGCCGGTGGCGTTGGCCTGGTGGAACGCGACCGGCTCCCGGATGGAGCGGGGCACGCTGGGCAACGCGGCGAGGTGCACCACCGCGTCCCGCCCGGCCATCGCCCGGTCCAGCGCGTCGTCGTCGAGGATGGAGCCGGTGACAAGATCGACGTCGAGGCCGGTGAGGTTGGCGCTGCTGCCGGTGGACAGGTCGTCGATGACCCGTACGTCAGTGATCGACGGGTCTTCCAGGGCGGCCCGGGTCAGATTGGCACCGATGAACCCGGCGCCGCCGGTGACCAACAGTCGCATGTATTCGATACCCCTTACTCCGGCATGGTCGCGGACGACCGCTCGGGGCGGTCGCGCGCACGGCTTGGCGTCGTGTCCGGTTGCGACACTTCGGTCAACGACAGGATAACCGTCAAGTCACGCAAAGAAGATGAGTCGGACTAAAAAGCATCAAAACACGTGGCGGGTGTTAGGAAGGGGCCCTTCCTTCCACACATGCGTAACGGGCAGGGAGAACCGGACGACCCGCTCATTGACGGATCCGATCTGGCACAGGAAGCTCGGGCACAGATATTCGTCAATTAAGGGGGCGCGATGAGGAGAACCCGGCTGGCCATCGTCGGCGTGTTCACTCTGGTCGGCGCGATGGCGCTGACCGCACCGGCCGGCGCGCGACCACCGTCCGAACCGGGCGGCCACGACGGCCTGGAGGTGTACGTCGGTTCGCTGAACCCGAAACAACTCGACGAGTTACGCGGCATCGGCGTCGACCTGACCGGGGTGACCGGTGCTCGGGACGCTGCCGGGAACACCGACGTCGAGGCGGTGCTCAGCGGGTCGCAGGCCGCCAAGCTGGCCGATCGGGGCGTCAAGCTGACCGTCAAGAAGGTACGTGGCAAGGACGCCTCCCGGACGTTACAGGAGCAGTCCGCCACCGGCTGGTCGGCGTTCCGGTCGTACAGCGAGCCGGGCGGTATCCGCGACGAGTTGACGGCGACGGCGGCCCGGTTCCCGAAGCTGGCCAAGCTGCAGAGCATCGGCACCACCACCCAGGGCAAGCCGATCCTCGCGGTCAAGGTCACCAAGAACGCCACCCGGGTCAAGGACGGCCAGCGCCCGGCGGTGCTCTACGCCAGCAGCCAGCATGCCCGGGAGTGGATCACGCCGGAGATGACCCGCCGGCTGCTGCACCACGTGCTGGACAGCTATGGCACCGACCCGGCGATCACCCGGCTGGTCGACACCACCGAGCTGTGGTTCGTGCCGGTGCTCAACCCGGACGGATACGACTTCACCTTCACCGACGGCAACCGGTTGTGGCGCAAGAACCTGCGGGACAACAACGGCGACGGGCGGATCACCAACGGCGACGGCGTCGACCTGAACCGCAACTTCGACTACCAGTGGGGTTACGACAACGAGGGTTCCTCACCGGACCCGGCCAGCGAGACCTACCGGGGACCGGGGCCGAACTCCGAGCCGGAGACGAAGGCACTGGACAAGCTGCTGCGCCGAGTTGGTTTCGAGTTCTTCATCAACTACCACTCGGCCGCCGAACTCCTGCTCTACGGGATCGGCTGGCAGGTCAGCACTCCGTCCCCGGACGACGCGATCTACCAGGCGATGGTCGGTGACGACGCCAACCCGGCCATCCCCGGCTACGACCCGGACCTCTCCGCCGAGCTGTACACCACCAACGGCGACACCGACTCGTACGCCACCGTCCGGTACGGCACGCTCGGCTTCACCCCGGAGATGTCCACCTGCGAGTCGGCCTCGGCCTCGGACCCCAACGACCAGTGGCACCCGGAGGACTGCGTCAGCGGTTTCATCTTCCCCGACGACGAGAAGCTGATCTCCGCTGAGGTGGCCAAGAACCTCCCGTTCGCGCTGTCGGTGGCGAAGTCGGCGGCCGACCCGGCGAACCCGGTGTCGGTGGTCGGGCGTAGCACCCCCGACTTCGTGGTGGACGCCTTCGACGTGTCGTACGGCGCGACCCAGCAGGTCGCCACTATCGCGCGTAAGTCGCTGAAGAACGTACGGATGCACTACACGATCAACGGCGGCCGTCCGAAGACCGTCTCGGTCAAGCAGTGGCGCGGTGGCGAACGGTACGGGGACACGCACAGCGACTACTTCGCCGAGCTGCGCGGAAAGGTCACCGGTGCCCGACCGGGTGACCGGGTCGAGGTGTGGTTCACCGGCACCAAGGCACGGTCGGGGGTGGTGGCAAGCGAACACTTCAGCTACCGGGTGCACACCGATATCGGTGGTGAGGTGCTGGTGCTCGCCGTCGAGGACGTCACCGGGTTGAGCCCGGTGCAGACCGGGACCACCGCGAAGTACGCCGACGAGATCACCGCCTCGCTGACCGCCGCCGGGCGGACCAGCGACGTCTACGACTTCGACACGATGGGCCGGAAGGCACCGCATCCGCTCGGCGTGTTGTCGCACTACCGGGCGGTGGTCTGGGAGACCGGCGACGACACCATCCTGCGCTCCCCCGGCCAGGTGCCCGGCACCACGGCCAAGGCGGCGCTGGATGTCGAACTGGCCGTCCGGGACTATCTCAACGAGGGCGGCAAGCTCCTGGTCAGTGGCAAGAACGCGCTGCTCGCTCAGTCGGCGGACGGGGCCTACACCTACCATCCGGACGCCCCGCCGGAATGCACCTCGGCCGACGACCCGGCCTGTCTGCCGATCCTGAACGACTTCCAGCAGTACTACCTGGGTGCGTACACCTATGTCAGCGGCGGCGGCACCGCACCGGACGGTACGGCGTACCCGGTGCGCGGCGAGAATGGGAGATTCGACGGCTTCACCGGCACGCTGAACGCCCCCGGATCGGCCGGCAACCAGGACCACACCGCGTCGTTCCTAACCACCTCCGGGTTCCTGCCCCCGGCGGACTTCCCGCAGTTCACCAGCGCCCCGGCGCTGGGTTGGGTACGCCCCGGCGCGGCACCGTTCGACCCGCGCACCGGTGACTGGTATCTGTTCAGTGGGCAGTCCGACCAGTCGTACAAGCGGTTGTCCCGAAACGTGGACCTGACCGGGGCGAGCAGCGGCGCATTGCAGTTCGCCGCGTCGTACGACATCGAGCGCAACTGGGACTTCATGATCGTCGAGGCGCGTGAGGTGGGCACCGACAACTGGACGACGTTGCCGGACGCGAACGGGCACACCGGCACCGAAACCGGGGAGAGCTGCCGCTCGGGCTGGGTCAACCGGCTGCACCCGTTCCTCGCCCACTACCAGGGCCCGGACTGCTCCCCCAGCGGCACGACGGGTGCGTGGCACGCCGCCACCGGCCCGTCGAGCGGCTGGCAGGACTGGTCGGTCGACCTGTCGGCGTACGCCGGCAAGCAGGTCGAGGTCTCCATCACGTACGTGACGGACTGGAGCACCCAGGGCCTGGGCCTCTTCCTCGACGACGTACGGGTGGTCGTGGGTGGTACCACGGTGGCGGAGACCTCGTTCGAGACCGATCTGGGTGGCTGGACGGTGGCCGGACCGCCGGCCGGTTCCCCGACCGGTGCCAACGACTGGTCACGCAGTCAGCAGGCGTTCGAGGAGGGGGCGGCGGTGCTCACCCCGGACACCGTCTACCTCGGTTTCGGTCTGGAGGGCCTCGCCCCGGCGGCCCGCGACGACCTGGTGGCCCGGTCGATGCGGCATCTGCTGGGCACCAGCCGGAATCGGCCGTAGCGAGAGAGCCAGTAACCGGTCCTGGCGGGAGAGCCAGTAACCAGCTCTGGCAGCGATAACGAACGGCGGGGCGGTCGGCGCACCACAGCCGACCGCCCCGCACCACAAAACCAAGCAGCACGGATGCCGTCGTCCCCAGTAGCATCGCCGGAAACCCTGGGGAGGATCATTCATGACCGTCGTGCTGCGTCCGATGACCGAGCAGGAATTCGCCGAACGGAACACCGTACTGATCGACCGGTACGCCGACGACCTACGGGAGTCGGGCCGGGTGTCGGCCGTGGAGGCCCACGAGGAGTCGGTACGGCAGAACACCGGCTTCCTCCCGCAGGGTATCGACACCCCCGGAATGCTGCTCTTCATGGCCGAAGCCGATGGTCAGTCCGTCGGCTGGCTCTGGGTCGGCCCCACCATCAAGCCGGACCTTCCCGAACAGGCCTGGATCTACAACATCGAGGTCAATGAGGAACACCGGAGCAAGGGGTACGGCCGGGCCATACTCGAGGCCGTCGAACGCGAACTCGGCAACCATGGCTACACCAAGATCGGCCTCAACGTGTTCGGGAGCAACACGGTGGCGATCCGCCTCTACGAGAGCCTCGGCTTCGAGGTCACCGCACAGCAGATGGCCAAGCCCCTCACCCCGACCGGCACCGCCTGAGTCCGGGCCCGATCCGGGAAGGCACGGAAGACACGTCAGGCGTTCTGCAAGACCACGGTCACCAGATCACGGGCCTCCTGCTGGATCCGGGCCAGGTGCTCCGGTCCCTGGAACGACTCGGCGTAGATCTTGTAGACGTCCTCAGTGCCCGAAGGCCGGGCGGCGAACCAGCCCGAGTCGGTGCACACCTTCAGCCCACCGATCGACGCACCGTTGCCGGGTGCCGAGGTCAGCTTGGCGGTGATCGGCTCCCCGGCCAGGCTCGTGGCGGTGACCTGGTCCGGGGAGAGCTTGCCCAGTGCCGCCTTCTCCGGTCGGCTGGCCGGGGCGTCCACCCGGGCGTACACCGGCTCGCCGAAGTGCGCGACCAGGTCGGCGTAGTGCTCGCTCGGCGACCGACCGGTGCTGGCGATGATCTCGGCGGCGAGCAGGCAGAGCAGCAGCCCGTCCTTGTCGGTGGTCCAGGTGGTGCCGTCCTGTCGCAGGAACGACGCCCCGGCGCTCTCCTCACCACCGAATCCGATCGTCCCGTCGAGCAGTCCGGGGACGAACCACTTGAAGCCCACCGGCACCTCGACCAGGGGACGACCGAGGTCGGCGGCCACCCGGTCGATCATGGACGACGACACCAGGGTCTTGCCGACCGCCGCCTCCGGTGACCAGGCTGGCCGATTGCGGTAGAGGTAGGAGATGGCCACCGCCAGGTAGTGGTTGGGGTTCATCAGACCGGCGTCGGGGGTGACGATGCCGTGCCGGTCGGCGTCCGCGTCGTTGCCGGTCGCCACCTGGTAGTCGGAGCGGGCAGCGATCAGCGACGCCATCGCGTTCGGCGACGAACAGTCCATCCGGATCTTCCCGTCCGAGTCCAGGGTCATGAACCGCCAGGTCGGGTCGACCGTCGGGTTGACCACGGTCAACTCCAGCCCGTGCCGTTCGGCGATCTCCCCCCAGTAGGCCACGCTCGCCCCGCCCAGCGGGTCGGCTCCGATGCGCACCCTCGCCGACCGGATCGCCCCGAGGTCCACCACCGAGGGCAGGTCGTCGACGTAGCTGGCGAGGAAGTCGTACCGGCCGGTGGTGTCGGCGCTCCGAGCCCGGGCGTACGGGATTCGGCGTACCCCGGTCAGGCCGGCGGTCAGCAGTTCGTTGGCCCGGTCCTGGATCCACCGGGTCACGTCACCGTCGGCCGGTCCGCCGTTGGTCGGGTTGTACTTGAACCCGCCATCGGCCGGCGGGTTGTGCGACGGGGTGATCACCACCCCGTCGGCGAGCCCGCCGCTGCGGCCCCGGTTGTGGGCCAGGATCGCGTGCGACACCGCCGGGGTCGGGGTGTAGCCGTCCCGGCTGTCGAGCAACACATTCACCCCGTTGGCCGCCAGTACCTCCAACGCGCTGACCATCGCCGGTTCGGAGAGCGCATGGGTGTCCCGCCCCAGGAACAGCGGACCGTCGATGCCGTTCGCCTCGCGGTAGTCGCAGAGCGCCTGGGTGACGGCGAGAATGTGGTGCTCGTTGAAGGCACCTCGCAGACTCGACCCGCGATGCCCCGAGGTGCCGAAGGAGACCTGCTGTGCCGGGTCGGCCGGATCGGGTTGCTCGGTGTAGTAGGCGGTGACGAGGTGCGGCACGTCGACCAGGTCCTGCGACTCGGCGGGCTGACCGGCACGGGCGTGGATCGACATCGACAGCCTCCTAGGGCGGGTTCGGCGCACTCATCGTGTGGGGTACAGGACTTGTTGATCGATAATGCCCCAGCTCCCCGTCGCCCGAACCTGGATCGACGGACACACCGGTCGGCCGAGTGGTTACTCGGTGCGTAGAATTCGCGGGCGTGCAGCTGGAACCGCGTGACGATGACGACCGCATCCGGGTGTCCGACCGGGAACGAGAGCAGATCATCGAGTTGCTCGGTACCGCCACCGGCGAGGGCCGGCTGACCCTGGACGAGTACGAAGACCGGGTCACCCTGGCGCATGCGGCGCGTACCCGGGGCGAACTGGCCCGGCTCACCCACGACCTGCCGGTTACCGCCGCCGGCCCGGCCGTCGTCCAGCCCACCAGCATCAGCCCAGCGGAGCCGGTGGAAAAGTTGACGGCCATCTTCGGGGAGGAGACCCGCAAGGGCCGCTGGCGGGTGCCGGCGCTGCTGCGGACCCTGTCGGTCTTCGGCTCCTGCCGGGTCGACCTGCACGAGGCGGAACTCCAGCAGTCGGTGACGGTGATCGAGGCGACCACGGTCTTCGGTGACCTGACCGTGGTCGTACCGGAGGGGACCGACGTCCGGCTCACCGGCAGCGCGATCTTCGGTTCGAAGACGTCCAAGATGCGGGAGCCGGTCCGACCAGGCGCACCGGTGGTTGAGATACGCACCCGGGTGGTCTTTGGTGACGTGACTGTGCGCCCGCCGAAAAAGCCCTGGTTGAAGCAGCTCCTCAACGACATCGGCTAGGCGAGGTCCGCCTCCCGGAGCAGGTGCCAGAGGCCGGCACCGTCGGGCGCGGACAGGACTTTCTGCCCTTCTGGTCCGGTGGAGCGGGCGCCGCCTCCCGGTGCCGGCAGATGGCCGGCCAGCACCGCCTGGGTGGGCGAGAGCCGCCGAATCGCCACGGCGGCCACGTTGTCCGGGTATGCGGCAGCGAACTCGGCGTAGATCTCCTGGTCGTGTTGGCCGTCGTCACCGACCAGCAGCCACCGGATGTTGGGGAACTCCTTGGCCAGCCGGATCAGCATGGCTCGTTTGTGCGCCCGGCCGCTGCGGAACCACCGGTCGGCGGTCGGCCCCCAGTCGGTGAGCAGCAGCGGCCCGGCTGGATAGAGATGGCGGGACAGGAACCGGGTCAACGCGGGGGCCACGTTGAAGGCCCCGGTGGAGAGGTAGAGAACCGGTGCACCCGGGTACGCGTTGACCAGCCGCTCGTAGAGCACCGCCATCCCCGGTACGGCTGCTCGGGCGTGCTCGTCGAGCACGAAGGTGTTCCATGCGGCGAGCAGTGGTCGGGGCAGCGTGGTGACCATGACCGTGTCGTCGATGTCCGACAGGATGCCGAAGCGTACCGCCGGGTCGACGATCCGTACCGGGGCCTCGACCGGCTCCGCGTCCGGGCTGGTCAACCGGACGGTTCCCCAGCCGGGTGGCAGGTCGGCGGGCACCACGACGTCGATGAAGCCGCTGCGGTCGGCCTGTGTCTCGTGCCGCACATCGCCGGCCTCGATGATCACCGGCGCCCCCTTGGCGGGGAGGGTGGCGAAGCTACGCCAGCCGCGTAGTTTGGCGGGCCGACGGCGGGGACGGCGGGCCAACCGGCCAAGCAGCACCCGGCCCATCACCCGTACCCAACCGGGTGCACCGTAGCCGGGATAGGCGATCATCGTCACGTCCCAGCCGCCCCGCCGCAGCCTGCGGGCAACGAAGTGATGGACCGCGTCCTCTATCCGTGCCGCCCGGTGCAGCTGGGGTATGGCCACCTCATTGGGGGAAGTTGGGGACACGGCTGCCACCCTGCCATACGCCGCCGACACACCTTACGCCGCCAACCCGTTTCCCCGCCGCCGCAATCTTTGTCAAACCCGGGCATTTTCCCCGCACTTCGTGCGAGACTCCGGACGGGACGACGACGGGGGCGTTGGTCGTGTCGGTGGCAGCGCAACACGACAGGCGGCGGGCCCGGCTCCGGCTCGACCGCCCAGCCTGGGTGGCGCTCGCCCTCGGCCTGGCCGGCCTCGGTTACCGACTGGTCCTGTTGCTGCTCAGCGTTCCCGGCTCGAACAGCGACGAGGCCACCTTCGGCCTGGTCGCCATGCACATCGCCGCCGGCCGGGGCTGGCCGGTCTTCCTGTACGGGCAGCACTACATGGGGACCTTCGAGTCCTACCTCGCCGCCCCGCTGTTCCTGTTCTTCGCACCGAGTTGGCCGCTGCTACGGGTCCCGCTGCTCCTCCTCTACGCGGCCTTCGTCCTCCTGATGTACCTGCTCACCCGACGGCTCTACTCCCCCTGGCTGGCCACCTTCACGGTGGGCCTGCTCGCCCTCGGCTCCGAGCGGGTGGTCCGAGACCAACTCACCGCTGTCGGCGGGCGACCGGAGATCAAGCCCGCCGTCGTACTGCTCCTGCTGCTCGCAGTGGCCCTCGGGCAGCGCCGGTTAGGCCACCGTCGGCTGGCCTGCGTCGTCTTCGGGCTCGTCGCCGGGCTCGCGCTGTGGAACGACTGGCTGGTGCTGCCGTACCTCGCCGTGGTCGGGCTGGTACTGCTGATCGGGTCCTGGCGGGAGCTGCTCGGCTGGTCCGGGGTGCTGCTGGTCGGCGGATTCGTGCTCGGCCTCCTCCCGTTGATCGTGGACAACCTGACCGCCCCGCCCGGGCAGGACTCGCTCTCCGTACTCCGAGAGCTCAGCAACGGCGAGAGCGAACCGGCGACGCTGTCGGAACGGCTGCGCGGCGCGATACTCACCGGCCTACCACTGGCCACCGGGCTGTGCCCGTCGACCGGGTGTGCACCGTGGCAGTCCTGGTGGGGACCGCTCTATCTGGCGCTGCTGCTCGGTGCGGCCGTACTGGCGGTGCTCGGGCTGCGACGCGCGGGCGGTGACCGGATCCGGTACGTGGCACAGCTCGCCCTGCTGCTCGGCGCGGCCCTGACCGTGCTCAGCTATGCCCGCAACGCGCTGGCCGCCACCGCACCGCTGGCGACCGCCCGCTACCTGTCGGTGCTCCAGATCTCACTGCCGGCAATACTGTGGCCACTCTGGCTGGCCGCCCGGCAGACCTGGCAGCACGCGGCGACCCGACAGACCTGGCGGAGCGGGCTCTGGCGACCGGTCGGGGCGCTGGCCACCCTGGTCCTGGCCTGGGTCACCGTGCTGATGATCTACACCACGGCGGTGTTCGTCCGCGACATCGACGCCATCCGGGACGAGGAACGGGGCGCCCGGGAGCTGGCTGCTGCCGTGCAGCGCGCCGGTATCCGCTACACCTACGGCGAATACTGGACCTGCAACCGGCTCATCTTCAACAGTCGCGAGCAGGTGATCTGCTCGGTAGTCGGCGCGGACCTGAGCGCCGGCCAGAACCGGTATCCACGCTACGCGGCACAGGTGGACGCGGCCTCCGCACCGGCGTACGTCTTCGAGGCGGATGAGCCCGCCGATACTGCCTTCCGGGCGTACCTCGAGCGGATCGGCGTCCCGGCACGGGTGACCGAGGTGGCCGACTACCGGATCTACCAGCCCGCGGTGACCGTACGCCCGCCCGGCTGAGGTCTGATCACTGTCGCTGTTCGGTGAGGATGGTGGCCCCGAGCGGGTGCAGACTGTGTAGCACGGAGCCCCCGAGTCGGCGTGTGGTGATCAGGCCGGCCTCCCGGAGCACGGTGGCGTGCTGACTGGCAGTGGCCGGGGACACCCCGACCCGGCGGGCCAGTTCGGTCGTGGTGCAGCCGGTGTCGACCGCCTCCAGCACCGCCGCCCGGGTCCGGCCGAGCAACGCGACCAGCGCTTTCCGGTCCGACCGGGCAGCCGGGCCGGCCAGTCCGAGCCCCGTGGTGCCACGCTCGATCGGATAGACCAGGACCGGCGGAAGGTCCGGATCCCGCAGCAGGGTGGGCTGCTGCCAACAGAAGTACGACGGCAGCAGGTGCAGGCCTCGACCGTCGAGGTGGATGTCCCGGGTGCTGGTGAAGCCGTGCAGTTCCAACACGGGTGGCCGCCACCAGATGTCGGGGTGGATCGCGGCCATCAGCCCTTCGAAGCCGGTGTCGGCCAGCAGGCGAGCATGGGCGGCCCGCTCGGCGTCGATGCCAGCCCGGATCCGGGTCCAGTACGGCGCGATGGCTACCTGATGGTAGCGGCGGGTCGCATCGGCGAGCACCCCGAGGCTGGCTGCCCGACCATCAGCGAGTTCCCGCATCCAGCTTGTGACCTGCTGATATCCGGCCAGCTGCCCCAGGTCTGCGCGGAGCCGGGTGCGCGAGGTGGCGGTCAACGCGTCCAGCTCGGCTTCCAGGCTGCTACCGCTGATCGACGGGGTCAGGAAGTCTGGCGAATAACCGTGAGCCGGGGCCAACTCGAACAATGGTCGCATCGACCGGGACAGCCGCTGACGAGTCTGGTCCCGCCAATGTCGGAAGATCGGTGAGTGCGTTCTGATCTGTAACAAATGCAGACTGAGCAGGATCTCCCACATCGGACTTGGTTCAGTCGCTATCCGGAACCGGGCAAGATCCTGATCAGTGAAGAAGATTCGTATCATGCTGACTCCCCGTGTTCGCCAACATCCCCACAAACACTGCTGGCCCTGCGCGGCCCCCGGCAACCGATTAACCTGACGCATTTCCGTCACTCAATTAATTGATCACGTCGTTTACTCGAGGGTTTCGAGCACCGCCGAAACCCGTGGCAACAGCCTTTTCCCCGGGGCAATTCTGTTTGGCGTACGGCACGACAACCAGGTCGGCCGACGATCCAAGGGGGAAAGACATGCGCTCCCTGACCAAGGCAGCCACGTTGCTGCTCGGAGCCGCAACGACGCTGGCGGTGCTCCCGATGAGCCCGGCCAGCGCCGACAACGGGAACAACCAGCCCGGATGCAGCCGGGGGGAGATCTGCTTCTGGTGGGACACCGGGACCCGCTTCCAGAAGCAGTTCTGGTACACCGGCAACCACGGCGGGAACAACTTCATGGACGGCACCTCGGTCTCCAGCCTGCCCGTCCAGGACAACGCCCGCGACGTGACCAACCGCGACACGGACTGCCAGGTCCGGGTGGGCAACCTCGGCAACGGGCTCTGGACCTGGGTGTACATCCCGAACGACGGGAAGCGGTACTTCCTGAGCTTGGTCAACAACCGCAACGACCGACACGAGCGCGTGGGTGCCCCCGGCTGCGTCTGATCACGCTCATCACACCGGGTGGGGCAACGGCTCGGGGCGTCGCCCCACCCGGGAGCGGAAAGGAGAACCGTTCCATGACCCGGATTCCGGTCCGTTTGCCGGGCGTCCTCGGCACTGTCGGCGCGGTCGTGCTGAGCCTCGTCGGCGCGGTGGCGCTCACCGCCGGCTGCGCCCCGGACCGCCGCCCCACCACTGGCCGTTACCTCGACGTTCCCGCCGATCGCATCGCCGTGGAGGTGTTCCGGACCGACAAACTCGTCATGCTGGAACGCACCCAGGGCCGGCTACGTGCCGGCTGCCTGGCGAAGCGTGGGTTCCACCAGTTGAGCAAGCTCGACAATCCGGAGCAGCCCGACCCGTTCGCCGACCTTAACGTCACCGCCCCTGATTTCGCCGCCCGCAGCGAGGACGACGCTCGACGATTCGGGTTCGGCTGGAACGAACCGGCACAGTCGGCGCACATCATCAGCTCCGACCCCGCCTTCGACCGCGCCTTCGACCAGTGCGGGAACAGGGCTGCGCAGACGATCGACCCGGAGTTCCCCCGGTTACGCAGCCGGGCGTACGACCTGATCAACAAGATCAACGTCGAGACGACCCGGGCCAGCCTGGACGGACCGGCGGCGGCCGACTTCGACCGGATGACGGCTCCACTGCTCGACTGTCTCGACCGGCACGGCTTCCACGGTGCCAGCGGCCAGCAGCGCAGCCTCGACTCCTATGGGGTCGGCCGGCCAACCGGCCGACACACCGGCCCGGAGCCGACTGCGCCCCGCAAGATCCCGGGCACTGTGGAGGTCCTCCCCCCGGTCCCCGAACGCACCTATCTGCCAACGCCGCAGGAGAGCGCGCTCGCGGTCGCCACCGCCCGGTGCGCCCGCGACATCGGGTACGCCGACAGCTACGTGGCCCACCGCCTCGGCGTGCTGCGGACCCTGCTCACCACATACGAGTCCGAGGTCCACGAGGTCACCTCACGGATCGAGGAGATGGCCACCCGTCTCCGCTGACCTCCGCCGCTGTGTAAGGAAGGGCCCCTTCTTATCGCTTTCTGTATAGGAAGGGGCCCTTCCTAACCGCAAAGCGGGGCGGGGGCGGTCGATCACCTGGACGGCGAGCATCCCGGCGAAGGCCACCAACACCAGCGCGGTGCGTACGGTGTGCAGCCGCCACCACCGGTCCCGCAGTTCCGCCCAGTCGGCGGGTGGCGCGTCGGGCGACCAGGTGTCCACGACGTGGTTGATCGGCTCCAACACGGCGACAGTGAGCACGACGGTGGCCGCCACCAACAGTGCGGCGCCCCCGGTCAACCCGAACACCCACCACCCCCGGCGGTACGACAACACCCCGGACAGCAGGAGCAGCGCCAGACAGGTGAGCAGCAGCGGAGGCATGTTGCGGGGGTAGTCGGTGTTGAGGGCCTGCCAGTAGTGGATGTAGGCGGGGGCGGGCAGTTCGCGCACGGATGGCGCGAGCAGGAGACAGAACATCCCGCCGGTGAAGAGGCCGAGCAGTAACGTTCCGGCCGCCCGAACGATCGGCAACGAAATCCGGTGCATCCGTCCACCTCCGACAGCGACGGCACGAGCTAACTGTCAGTAATCCTGACATTTGAAAAAATTTCCGGCAATACCGAATGCTGGTTGACGCTTGGCCAGAAGCAGGGTGGGCAGCAGTAGCCCACAGCCGATCCACAGCACGCTCGTCGGGGAAAGCGTGTCGACCGCCAGGCCACCGAGCAGCGCGCCGAGCGCGATGGACAGGTTGAACATGGAGACGTACAGGGAGGATGCGGCCTCCGTGCTCTCGGGTGCCGCACGGAGAATCCAGGTCTGCAGGGTCACCGGGACCGCGCCGTAGCCCACTCCCCAGACAACGAGCGAACCGACCGCGACGACCATACTTTCGGTGGTCAGGGCGAGCAGGGCCATGGCTACCGTCATGACGAGGCCGATACCGATGACGGTCCGCCGCAGGTGTCTGGCGGCGAGCGCGCCGGCGATGAAGTTGCCGCAGATCCCGGCCACGCCAAAGACCAGCAACAACAGACTCGTACGGCTGTCCTCGACGCCTCGACCGTGCAGGATCGGACGGACGAAGGTGTACGCGATGAAGTGACCCGTGATGATCAGGAACGTCATGGCGATACCCGCCCGTAGGGCGGCGTTTGCCCGGAACACCCTTGGCAGGTCGGCGAGCGTGAGGGTGCGCTCCGGCGGAAGACCTGGCAGCAGGAAGACCAGGCACAGCAGGGCGACCAGACCCAGCAGACCGACTGCTGCGAACGCGGTACGCCAGCCACTGAGATCGCCGACGAACGTGCCGGTCGGCACCCCGAGTACGGATGCCGTCTCGACGCCGCCGAAGATCAGGGCGGTGGCTCGCGGGACGTGCCGTTCTGGCACCAGCCGCATCGCGATGCCACCCGCGATCGACCAGAAGCCGCCCACGCTGATCCCGATCAGGAAGCGGGTGGCAAGAACGAGGGTGAAACTGGTGGCGAAGGCGGCGGCGAGGTTCGCCAATCCGACCAGCCCGACCAGCCCGATCAGTACGAGTCGACGGTCCACCCGGCCGGTGGCCACCGTTACCAGCGGTGCCGAAGCCGCGGCGACCAGGCCGGGCACGGTCACCATGAGCCCGGCGGTGCCGTCGGAGACGTCGAGGTCGGTGCCGACCGGGGTGAGCAGACCTACCGGCAACAGTTCGGAGGTCATCAGGGAGAAGATGCCGAGCGTCACGGCGAGGACGGCGAGCCAGCCCTTCACAGGGGAGCGTTCGCCTACGGCGGGTGGGTGGGGCGCGACGGCGGTCATGGCATCAGCCGTTCTTTCGGTACGAGCTACGGGTGGACATGGCGTGGGGCGGTGCCCGGCCGGTATGGCCGACACCGCCCCACGGTGTGCGAGTGGACAGTTGGGCTACTCGGTGCCCGGGGTCTTGCGGGTGGTCACGTTCATGCGGTTCCAGACGTTGACCGTGAAGATCAGCGCGATGAGCTGGGCCAGCTCCGACTCTTCGAAGTGCTTGGCGGCCTCGTCGTACACGTCGTCCGGAACCCCATCGGGCAGCCTCGTGGCGGCCTCGGTCAGGGCGAGCGCGGCGCGCTCCTTGGCGGTGTAGAGGCTGGCCTCCTCCCAGGCGCTGAGCTGGTAGATCCGGTCCTCGCTCTCGCCGGCCCGGCGAGCGTCACCGGTGTGGTAGTCGATGCAGTACGCGCACCGGTTGATCTGTGAGGCGCGGATCTGCACGAGTTCGAGCAGGACCGGGTCGAGGCCCTGGCGGGCCGCTGTGTCGAGGGCGAGCACGGCCTTGTAGACCTTGGGGGCGACGGTGGTGAAATTCATCCGCTGGGGAATCTGAACTGCTGTCACGTCAGAAACCCTAGGAGCCGATTGCCCCGAGGGTATGGTGCATTCTCATGTCAGATCAGTGGGGCAATCCATCCGAAGGTGACGTCAGCCGCGGGCCGGACCAAGACACAGGCGCGGACCTCCATCTGGAGCTCACCGGGGGCGGGACCCGGCGGGAGCAACTGATGCGTGCGCTGCGCGAGGCCATCAGCTCCGGCCGGCTGGCCCCCGACACCCGTCTTCCGCCGTATCGGAGCCTGGCCCGGGACCTGGGCATCGCCCTCAACACCGTTGGCGCGGCGTACGGCGAACTGGTGGCCGAGGGGTGGCTGACGGCACGGCCGGGCTCCGGCACCCGCGTCGCCCAGCGCAGCACCCCTCTCATGTCGGACCATCCCCACCGGAGCACGCCACCCGTACGACGTCCTTCCCATGATCTGATGCCCACCTCCCCGGATGCCGCCTCGTTTCCCCGGGCGACATGGCAGGCCTCAGCACGCCGCGCGCTCCACGCCGCCCCCAACGACGCCTTTGGCGTGGGGGATCCTCGCGGACGGATCGAGCTGCGCACCGTGCTCACCGAGTACCTCGCCCGGGCCCGAGGGGTGCGTACCGCGCCGCACCGGATCATCATCTGCACCGGGTTCGCGCACGCACTGAGCATGCTGGGTGAGGTCCTGGAGGGCACGGTCGCGGTCGAGTCGTACGGACTGGACTTCCACCGGTCCCTCCTGACCAAGGCAGGACGGGACACGGTGCCGTTGGGATTGGACGCACAGGGTGCCCGGGTCGAGGAGCTGTCGCGTACCGGCGCGAAGGCCGTCCTGCTCACTCCCGCCCACCAGTTCCCCACCGGAGGGCCGTTGCACTCCGCACGTCGAGCAGCCGTGATCGACTGGGCCCGGGCCTCCGGCGGGCTGGTCATCGAGGACGACTACGACGGCGAGTTCCGCTACGACCGCCAGCCGGTCGGCGCGGTGCAGGGCCTCGACCCGGACCGGGTCGTCTACATCGGCTCGACAAGCAAGAGCCTGTCCCCCGCACTCCGGCTCGGCTGGATGGCCGTACCCAGTCACCTCGTCGACGACGTTCTCGACGTCAAGGGCCCCCGGGAACTGTGGTCCGGGTCGCTGGAGCAGCTCACCCTCGCCGACTTCATCGCCTGCGGGTCGTACGACCGGCATCTGCGTCGGATGCGGCTGGCCTACCGACGCCGCCGCGACCAGCTTCTCGCGACCCTCGCCGAACGGACCCCGCAGGTCAGGGTCAGTGGCATCGCCGCCGGGCTACATGCCGTCCTCGACCTTCCCCCCGGCACCGAAGAAACTGCCCTTTCGGCGGCGAGACGTCAGGGCGTGGCTCTCGACGGACTCGCCTCCTATCGTCATCCCCACTGCACCATGCCGGTACGCGACGGCCTCGTCATCGGTTACGGCACCCCACCCGACCATTCCTTCGCCGGGGCACTGGACGCCCTGTGCCGCGCGCTGACAGCGACTACCCGACCTCACTCGGACCACATCCGTCCTGGTGAGGGAAGAATGACCGCAGGATCCGACAAGCGACGGTAGGGCTGGCCCTACCTACCTTTAGGGGGTTCTCAGGATTACTCACTGCAACCCAAACCCGAAAACTTGGGTACGACAGCGCGCCGTCCGGCGTCGCGCAGACCCGAGCATCTGGGGGAAGAATGGCCGTCGCCCTGGCAGCCAAGCCCGAGGTACGACAAGCGAGCGACTACTCGCAGCTACTTCGTCGGATCAATGCCGCGCGCCTGCTGGACCGCCGTCCGGGTTACTACACCGCGCGGCTGAGCCTGGTGGGCGGCCTTTTCATCGGCGGCTGGGTGGCCTTCTTCCTGATCGGCGACTCCTGGTGGCAGCTGCTGGTGGCGGTGGCGCTCGCGGTGCTCTTCGCCCAGATCGCGCTCGTCGCGCACGACCTGGCGCACCGACAGGTGTTCCGCAGCCGCCGGGCCAGCGGCGTCGCCGGGCGGATCGCCGGAAACCTGGCGGTCGGGATGAGCTACGGCTGGTGGATGGACAAGCACACCCGCCACCACGCCAATCCCAACCACGAGGACCTGGACCCGGACGTCGCACCGGACATCCTGGTGTGGTCGACGGATCAGGCTCGTGCCAGCAAGGGGCTCCCCCGGTTCATCGGGCGGTGGCAGGCGTACCTGTTCTTTCCGCTGTTGACGCTGGAGGGGTTCAACCTGCACGTCTCCAGCGTCCGGGCACTGCTGCGTCCGGGAATGAAGGGTCGCGGGCTGGAGGCGGCGCTACTGCTCGCCCACTTCGTCGGCTACCTGGCCGCCCTGTTCCTGGTGCTCTCCCCGGGCAAGGCGCTGGCGTTCCTCTTCCTGCACCAGGCGCTCTTCGGGGTCTACCTCGGCTGCACGTTCGCGCCGAACCACAAGGGCATGCCCACCATGAAGGAGGGTGACCAGCTCGACTACCTGCGTCGGCAGGTGCTGACCTCCCGCAACGTACGCGGCGGCTGGCTGGTGGACGTGGCGCTGGGTGGGCTCAACTACCAGATCGAGCACCACCTCTTCCCCAACATGCCGACTCCGCACCTGCGGCGGGCGCAGCCGATCGTCCGGAAGTTCTGCGCCGAGCGCGGCATCCCATACGAGGAGACCGGCCTGGTCTCCTCGTACCGTCGGGCGTTGTCCCACCTGCACGCCGTCGGCGCACCGCTGCGACGCAGGTGAGCCAGCGGCGCAGGTGAGCGAGGCAGGGCTGAGCTAGGAAGCGATCGCCTCCTGGCTCGGTCGTGGCTTGGCCCGGCGCACCGCCTGGGCCAGCCCGGCCACGACGAACGCCAGCGCGATCAGCAGGGCACTGACCCAGAGTGGCGACCGATAGCCGAGCCCCGCGCCGATGGTGGCCCCGCCCAGCAGGGGGCCGATGGCCGCGCCCACGTTGAGAGCGGCAGTCGCGAACGAGCCACCCAGCGCTGGCGCGTCGGTGGCCGCGTACAGCACCTGCGTGATCAACGTGGCCCCGACGGCAAACGAGAGCGCCCCCTGGACGAAGACAAGCACCAGGACCGCGTACGTATCGTCCGCCGCCAGCGTGAACCCGAGCCAGCCGACGAGCAGGGCAGCGCCACCAAAGAGCAGGACCAACGTCGGCCGAGTGTCCGACATGCGGCCGGCCACGGTGACCCCCACGAACGATCCCAGGCCGAAGAGCGCCAACAGCACCGGCACCCACCCCTGTTCGTAGCCGCTGACCTCGGTGATGATCGGGGCCAGGTAGGTGAAGGTGCAGAAGGTCGCCCCGTTGACCAGCGCGGCCAGGAGCAGGGTCACGAGCAGCCGGGGACGCCGCAGTGCGCGCATCTCCTGTCGGGCACCGGGTGCCGCCGCATCCGGTGCGACGGCCGGGACCGAAGCCAGGATCGCGAGAACGGCCGGTAGCGAGACGACCGCCACCGCCCAGAAGGCCGTACGCCAGCTCCACAGTTGACCGAGCACGGCCCCGGCGGGCACGCCGACGATGCAGGCGAGGGTGGTACCACCGAGCAGCACGGCGGTGGCCCGCCCCTTGGCGTTCGGCCCGACCATAGTGGTCGCCGTTGCCAGCGCCACGGCCAGGAACCCGGCGGTGGCCAGGGCTCCGACGAGCCGGGTGGCCAGCAGGGTGCCGAAGCTGGTGGTGACTGCCCCGACGACGTGGACCACGATGAAGGCGATCAGAAAGACGAGCAACGCCCGTCGTCTCGGCCAGCGCAGACTGAGGACGGCCATCAGCGGCGCGCCGATGATCATTCCTACGGCGAAGGCCGATGTCAGCGTACCGGCAGCCGGAACGCTGACCCGCAGGTCACCGGCGATGTCCGGGGTCAGGCCGGAGAGCATGAACTCGGAGGTTCCCTGGGCGAAGACGGCCAGTCCGAGCAGGTAGATGGCAAGTGGCACAACAGACTCCACGCGTCGTGAGTGAGCAGACAGGACGCGCGGGACACCGCTGGTCGCCCCGGGCACCTTGCCCGGCTACAGCCAGACGCGGCCGAGGCACGCTTCCGGCCGACCCGGGCAGGTCAGGCTGGGGACGTACGGGAGATCACCGCGCGCGGGAAGATCAGCCGGTACGGCGGCGATTCGATGGCGGGTATGGCGAAGCAGCGCGCGGTCAGCTACAAGATTTCGTCAGCGCGAGGTCACAGTACGGGTCAGCCACCGAAAAGCCGGTGGCTGGCGTCTGGACGCTTCCGGGCTGGACACGAAGCGAACCCTAGTTGCCGCCCGAACGCGCCGTCAAACGTTTCGATCGTCGTGGTGGAGCAGTCAGGTGCCGAGTTTTCTCCACCGAAGGCGTCTGAACCCCGAGGGTCTACCTGTTGGGGTGGGCAATCGTGCCGAGGGGAGGCGCACGGTGAAGGTCGCGCCTTGGCCCGGTCTGCCCCGGGCCTCGATTGTGCCGTGGTGACTCGTGACGACCTCCTTCAGCAGGGCCAGCCCCAGTCCGAAGCGGCGGTCGCCGGTACCCGTGCCCCGGTGGAACCGGTCGAAGAGGCGCGATGCGTCCGCCTGGTCGAAGCCATCCCCGGTGTCTGCGACCACGAGTTCGGCGTAGCCCTCGCCGGCCCGTAGCGTCACGTCGATCCGGCCTCCGACGGGGGTGTGGGCCAGCGCGTTCGCGAGCAACTCGCCAACGACCCGGCGCAGTGCCGACTCGACGCCCGGCACCGGCAATGGGCTATTGGGCGTGTCCGACGTGATCGTGACCTGACGTTCGGCGGCTCGTTCGATCTCGGCGGCGACCGTCGTCCCGATCAGCGAGGTGAGTTCGACCGGCGGGTTCGGCGGCCGGTCGGCGGGAGCCGCAGCGAGCTGGGCCGAGAGCAGCAGGTCGTCCACGACCTCGCCGAGTCGGCGCGTGGTGCCGATCAGTCGTTCCAGGTCGTTCAGTTCCGCAGCCGTGCCGCCGGTACGTGCTCGCCGGGCCAGCAACTGGGCATGGGTATGCACCTGGGCGATCGGGGTTCTCAGTTCGTGGCTGGCGTCCGCGACGAAGCGGCGCTGACGGGTCAGTGCCTCGGCCAGCGGTGCGACGGCCTGCCGGCCGACGAGCAGGCCAGTCAGCATGGCGGCGAGCATCCCGACGGCCGCCGCGAGGCTGAACGCGAGCAACAGGTACCGGCGGTCGGACAACTGGAAACGCGCGTCGAACACCGCCTGGACAACGCTGTCGCCACGGGCCTCGGTGCGCACGTGGTAGACCGTTCCGTTGCCGGCGACGGTGGTGGTCTCTGTTGTCCGGGTAGCCGCCACGTTGTCCAACGCGCTGTGCAACGGGAAGCCGGATGGCGGCGGGTTGATTCCGGCGTGCACGGTGGTGCCGTCGTACTGGAAGATCCAGCTGCAGGCGGGTGGACCGGCGATCGCCCCGTACCTTGTGCCCCATTCGAGTTCACGTTGTATCTGGGCGTTCTGGTGGCGGATCAGCGCCGCGTACGAGATCGCGCCGCCCAGTGTCAGCAGGGCGCCGATGACCAGGCCGACGAGTACGCCGATGCGTAGCCGGGCCCGACGGACGATTGCCCGCTCGGCCGACTCCATCTACAGCCTGCCGATCCGGTAGCCGAGCCCGTGCACGGTGCGGATCACCGCACGGCCGAGCTTGCGCCGGAGGTAGTAGACGTAGGTGTCCACGATCGATGCCGCGACGGCCTCGTCGAAGACCCGGCGGCGCAGCTCACCCCGTGGGTGCACGGTGTTCGGCCGAGCCACCAGCACCCGCAACAACTCGAACTCGCGGGCGGACAGCGCCACCCGGGTGCCGTCGGCCAGTACAGCGTCGCGCGCCGCCAGGTCGAGCCGCCCGGCACCGATGCGCAGCACATCGGTGGACTCGGCGGTACGCCGGCACAGTGCCCGTACCCGCGCGCTCAGTTCGTCCAGGTCGAAGGGTTTGACCAGGTAGTCGTCGGCGCCCGCGTCCAGCCCGGCGATCCGGTCGTCGACCGTGCCGAGCGCGGTGAGCATCAGCGCCCGTGCCGGGACTGCCCGGGAGCGCAGCCGGGTGACCAGGTCGAGTCCGTCGAGCACCGGCAGCAGCCGGTCGATGACCATGACGTCGTAGGTGCGGGTCAGTCCGAGATGCAGACCGCGCTGGCCGTCGGGGGCGCGGTCGACAAGGTAGCCCTCGTCGACCAGCGTCTCGGTGAGCAGCTCCGTCAGTTCTGCGTCATCCTCGACCAGCAGCAGCCGGTTCGGTCGTTCCCCGCGCATTCACCAACGATTACATAGGTCAATGCCGATTGAATCAGTGATAGTTGTCTCTTCAACTATTTTGAACTCGCCATGGCCGGTGTGCGTGTAGAAGTGGATGACCGGGCCTCCCGCCGCTCGATCCAGCTCAGCAACGGCGTCGTCATCAGCGTGGTGATCAGCGCGACCAGCACCAGCACGGTGAACAGTGACGGGTTCACGATGCCCGCCTCCAGCCCCACGTTGAGCGCGATGAGCTGCATCAGACCACGGGCGTTCATCAGCGCGCCGACCCGCAGCGCGACTGGCTGTGGCTCACCTCGGAGTCGGGCAGCCGCCCAGCAGGCACCGAACTTGCCGATGATCGCCGCCAGCACGCAGGCCAACGCGAAGAGCAGCACCGGCATGCTGCCGAGCAGCCCGAACTCCGTGCGCAGGCCCGAGTACGTGAAGAACAACGGCAGGAAGACCGTCGCGGCGATCGGGGTGAGGGTGTCCACCACCTTGTCGGTGTTCTCGGTGTGGGGCATGACCACACCGACCGCGAACGCACCGAAGACCGCGTACAGCCCGATCTCGTCGGTGTACCAGGCCACGAGGAAGAGCAGGACGACCGTGCCGAGCAGCCGGGCGCGGTCGTTGAGGCGATGGCCCGTCATCAGCGCGGTGGTCGTCCGGCGCCCGCCGAGCCAGAGCACCAGTCCGAAGAGGATCGCCCCACCCGCGGTGACGATCGCGGGACCAGCCCGGCCGGAGGCGAAGGCCAGCACGACGGCAAGCATGATCCAGGCGACCATGTCGTCGATCGCGCCGCTGGCCAGGGAAAGGGTGCCGTGCCGGGTGCCCGCATGGCCGCGTTCGGTGATGATCCGGGCCAGCATCGGGAAGGCGGTGATGGCGAGTGCGACGCCAACGAACGCGGCCGAAACCCCGAGCGAGGTCCCGTCGGCCCTGATCGGCACCACATCGGAGGTCACCAGGACCAGCAGGACACCCAGCACGAGCGGCGCGGCGATCCCGGCCAGCGACACCGCCCCGGCGGTGCCGGCGAGACCGGTGACGCGGTGCGCGCTGAACGCGTATCCGGCCTGGAACATGAACAGCACCAGGCCGACCTGGCCGACCACGTAGAGAACGGGGAGCAGCGGAGCCGGGAAGAGGGCGTCCTGCACGTCCGGTAGGAGCAATCCGAGCAGCGACGGGCCGAGCAACACACCGGCAAGCATCTCGCTGACCACGGCGGGCTGACCTACCTTGCCGAGCAGCCAGGCCACCCCCTTGCAGAAAAGCAAAATCACCGCGACCGCGATGAAGAACCGCGGTGCCAGCTCCGTTGGGGTCATCGGAGTCTGCCCGTGAAACCCCTGGCTTCAGCCATGGGGAGGAAAGGGCGGTCAAGCGTTGCGTTGGTTTTCGACATAGCGTTTGACGACCTCCAAGGTGGCGGCACCGCCGGGTGGCGACGAAGTAGTTGTTGGTCCACGCCGGTGGGCAGTCGGGACCGCAGGGACGGGAACTCGGCGTGTAGCAGACGTGATGACCGGCTTTTGATCTGTTTGACCAGACGGTGCATGCCGTACTGCGGGTCGCAGCCGAGGAGTAGATGTACATGGTCGGGCATCGTTTCCAGTTCCACGATCGGGGCGTCCCGTTCTGCGCACACCTCGGCGATGATCTGTGGGAGGCGGGTTGTGGATGTCGCCGGTGAGGACCGGCCGGCGGTATGTGGGGCACCGGACGACGTGGTGGGTGTAGTGGTACGTGTCGTTGTTGCGGGAGCGACGCTTATCCGCCGCGACCGTGTTGTGACGTGTGGTAGTTGTAGGCTGTCTGGTGTGGAGGAGACGGTGCGGTACACGTACCGGTTGCGCCCTGGCGCGACGGCGGTAGCCGCGCTGATATCCGAGTGGGGCCGGTGCCGCTGGCTGTGGAACGAAGCCGTCCACCAGCAGAAATCCGGCAACAAGCCGACGTTCGGCAAACTGTCGAAGCTCCTCACCGAGGCGCGGGCCCGTTCGGCATGGCTGCGCGAGGGTTCGCAGGTCGCCCAGCAGCAGACACTGCGCGCCTACGCGCTGGCGTTGCGGCAGTCGTTCACGGTCAAGGGACGCGGACGGCCGACAGTCAAGCGGCGGAGGAACACCCTGCCCAGCCTGGAATACACCGTGCGTGGTTTCTCGATCCGTGACGGGCGGCTGCGCCTGGCCGGCGGTATCGACATCCCGGTGGTCTGGTCCCGCGACCTGCCGTCCGCCCCGACCAGCGTCCGGGTCTACCGGGACTCTCTCGGCCACTGGTACGCCTCGTTCGTGATCCGCCGCCATATCCCGCCCGCACCCGTGCCCGAGGCTGACGCTGATGCGGCGATTGGCGTGGACTGGGGTGTCACTGTCACGGCCACCACCACCAACCCGGCATACGACCTGCCTTATGTCGGGCATCGCCGGCGGTGTGCCGCGGAGTTGGCGAAAGCACAGCGCCAGATGAGCCGCAGACGCCGCCCCCGAGGAGCCGCACCGTCGAAGGGCTACCTGCGGGCCGCCCGGCAGGCCGCGAAATGGCACAAGAAAGCGGCCCGGCAGAACACCCACGACGCCCGCCAGTGGGCCAAACGTGTCGTGGACCACCATGCGACGATCGCCATCGAAGACTTCCGACCGACGTTTCTCGCCAGGTCGACGATGGCTCGTAAGGCGGCGGACGCCGCGATCGGCGCGGCGAAGCGGGAGCTGATCGACCGTGGCCGGCGGGCGGGCCGGAAGGTGGTGTTGGTGCCGCCCGCCTACACCACGATGACCTGCTCGCAGTGCGGTACGAGAGCCAAGAACCGCCTCGGGTTGGGTGTCAGGATCTTCCGGTGCGATACGTGTGGGCATACCGCCTGTCGTGACCGGAATGCCGCGAGGACGATCCTCGCCACGGTAGAGCGTGACCGTGCTGGTGCCGACGACGTAAGACATGTGCTCACCCCCTCCCAGGGCGGTGGGTCCGTGCGGTCTGATCCAGAAATCCCCCGGCCTTCAGCCGTGGGGAAGCGTTAACGGACAGCCTCCTTGAAGTAGTTGCTGCACAAGCGCTGACGACGGGCGTCGATGACCATCCAGGTGCCCAGCACCAGCTGCCGGACGCTGCGGCCCACGTCGGCCCAGCGGTCCCGCACCCGCATCGCGCCCAGCCGTAGCCGGCCGGGGCCGGGGACCCCAGCCGGGGTCAGGTACGCCGGGCCCCGGCTGGGCAGCGACCGGGTGTGTGCGGCCGAGGAGGCCAGGGCGTACCGGCGTAGCACCTCTCGGGTCGCGGCGCGCATCATCACCGGTGCGGCTCCCCGGGCCGGACAGGCCCGGTTCGCGGTGATCCCGTACGGGATGAAGCGGGCGTCCTTGCGTTTGAGCGTCAGCCACCGGTCCGGGGCGAACCGGTCGTCGGCGGCGGCCCCGGTGCGCTGGAAGGCCAGGTAGTTGAAGAGCAGCACCGATCCGGTGGGGAGGGTCACCCCGGTGGGCAAGGTGATCGGCGCGGACGTGATCCGGTGCGCGACACCGAAGAGTGGATGCACCCGTAGCGTCTCGTCGACGACCCGGTCCAGCGCCTCATCGTCGTCGAGGCCACGCTGCAGGTCGGGATGGGTGGCGAGGGCCAGCAGCACGTGCGCCATCGCCTCGGACATCTGCACGACCGCGGTGTTGAAGAAGGCGCCCTGCAGGTACCAGGCCGTTTCCTGCGCGTCGAACGGTGGCGGCAGCGTCACCGGGCAGGTCCCCGCGTCGATCCGGTGGCGCAGGTACCTGGTCAGCCGGTCGCGCCGTTGCATGTGTCGCAGTCCGGTGCACTTCAGCGAGTTGACCACGTCTTCCGCGTTGGCGACGATCATCGCCCGCGCATCAGGCGGGCACGCCTCGTCGAAGACCAGCTCGTAGAAGACCTCGGCCCAGACCGGCATCATCAGGTCGCGCAGCCGTACGTGGTTGACCCGACCAGCCGGCAACTCGTCCAGCACCCGCCGCGTGGCGGCGGTCGCGAGCTCGTCCGAGCGTTGCTGCCGCACCGCGAGGATCCGCCTGGTCGTACCGGCCACCGTGCGGTAGCGCTCGCCGGGTTCCAAATGCTCCTGGTGCATCTGCGGCCCGGGCGCCAGCCAGTACCAGAACAGGTCCGACAGCCCGGCCCCCCGACTGCGCCCGTCGGCCGCAGGGTCCGAGTACACCCGCTCGAAATGCTCGACGCCGACGGTGGGGCCCGGCACCGGGATGCCTTCCGCGCCGTTGACCCTGGCGAAGACCCACTCGCGGAGCCGGACCACCGCCGGGGGCAGCCAACGCGGGACGGTCCAGGCCGCACCGAGCACGGCCAGGGCGATCACGACAACCGGAGCACTCATCCGCGTGCCACCGTGGCGACGAGGTCAGCGCTGAGGTCGCCCGGTCTCGTGGCACCGGCCAACGCCAGCGCCCGGTCCAGGTCGGCACGCAACAGGTCGAGCACGTGCCGTACGCCGGCGGTGCCGCCCACCCCGAGCCCCCAGAGCACCGGGCGCCCGACCAGCACGGCGGTCGCGCCGAGCGCCAGCGCCACCAGTACGTCCGTACCCCGGCGGATGCCGCCGTCGACCAACACCGGCAGCCGCCCCCCGACGGCCTCGACGACTCCGGGCAACGCGTCCAGGGTGGCGACCACGCCGTCGAGTTGCCGGCCACCGTGGTTGGAGACCAGCACACCGTCGACGCCGTGCTCGACGGCCAGCCGGGCATCGGCCGGGTGGAGCACCCCCTTGAGCAGGATCGGCAGCGTCGTAATCCCGCGCAACCAGGAGATCCGCTCCCAGCTCAGCCCGGCGTCCATCTCGATGTTCCGGACCCGGCCGCCCGCGTCACGCATGTTCTCGCAGACCAGTCCGGGTGGCAGGTCAACGAAACCGTGCCGCAGGTCGCGTTCCCGCCGGCCGAAGACGGGCGAGTCGACCGTGACGACCAGGGCCTCGCAGCCGGCGGCCTCGGCCCGCCGCACCACAGTGGTGGTGAAGCCGAGGTCCGACTGCGGGTAGAGCTGAAACCAGAGCCTCCCGCCGGCTGCGGCGATCTCCTCGACTCCCCGGGTGGCCGCCATGCTGATCACCATGACCGTGCCGGCCTCGGCGGCGGCGCGCGCGGTGGCGACCTCCCCCTCGGGGTGGGCCAGCCGGTGGAACGCGGTCGGCGCGATCAGCACCGGCATCGAGACCGGACCGCCGAGAAGCGAGATCCGTAGGTCGCGTTCGCCCACACCGCGCAGCACCCGAGGCACGATCCCACGCCTCGTGAAGGCCTCCTCGTTGGCGCGGACCGTCCGTTCTTCGCCGGCTCCGCCAGCGAAGAAGTCCCAGTGCGCCGGGTCCAGGCGACGCCGTGCACCGGTTGCCAGGTCGGCCAGGTTCAGCCCCGCCTCGTCCAGCGTGAGCATCTCAACCCTCGACACCGGTAAGGCAGCGGTCGAGGAACGCGGCCAGCGGCGCCACGTGGACCTCCGGCCGATCCCAACGGTTTTCCAGGTTCTCCGCCAGGTGGTGGGTGGCCACGGTCCGCCCCGCGCGGTGGTAGCGAACGACCGGATGCAGGTACGCGGCATCGTGGGCCTGGCCGACGACGTCCTGCGCCACCCGGCTGACCGTGATGTCGAACGGGTCCACCTGGTCGTGCTCGGGGCCGTACTCGAGGGTGACGACAAAGGCGTGCGCGTAGTCGTGGTCGGGTGTGTGCAGGCCGGTCTGGGCGAAGTAGTCGACCGGTACCTCCTCGTGGTAGCGGGCGTCCGCCCCGGCGAGACCGGTCAGACCGGCCTGCTGCTGACCGGCCACGGTGACCACGTCAGCGAGGACGCCGAACTGCTGCCACAGGGCCGAGGTGCGGTTGACCCGGGCGACGACCGCATCGGCGATCGACTCCGCGGTCGCGTCCAGCTTCTCGGCCGGCCACGGCGTCTCCCCGTACCGTCGCTCAAGGATCTTGTGGAGCGCCCGTACGGCGTAGCGGAAGCCGTGGATGAAGCCGTTGGTGGAGCGTTTGAAGTCCCGTTCCTGGGAGAGCGTCCCGGCGAAGTACATGCCGGGCACGTTCACCGATTCCCACTCCGGGGTCTGGGCCGGGAACCGGTCTGAGATCGCGAGGGTCGGACGGCAGGTGTCATCGAAGATCGACGGGTCGAAGGCAAAACCGGTGCAGGCGAGCACCCGGTCGTACCACAGTTCCTTGATGACCTCGTTCGCGCGGGAGAACGAGAACGTCACCTTGAAGCCGGTGCCGTCGCGCTCGATCCTCCTGATGTCGCCGTCGAGGATCGCGTTCGCCGACTTGAGCTGGTACGTGTCCAGGAAGTTGTTGTTCACCGCGCGCAGGTGCCCGACGTAGTGGGTGCGCCAGGCCATCCGGATCGAGCTGGGCCCGGCGAGGTGGATCAGCGTGGTGGTCTCCATCAGGTTGTCGGCGGTCTCGAACGCGGAGTTGCCCTTGCCGATGATCAGCACCTTCTGGTCGAGGTAGTCACGCGGGTCGACGGACATGTCCGCGTACTGCTCGGCCAGCTCCAGGCCCGGAATCGGCGGCTCGTACGGCCTCGAGACGCCGGTGGCGACGATCAGGCGCCGGGCCCGGAACGTCTCACCGGCCGTCCGCACCTCGAAGATCCCGTCCACCTTGCCGACCGATGTCACCCGGGAGCCGTACCGCACCTTCACCCCGGTCTTCGCGGCAAAGTCCGCCAGGTATCGGACCATCACATCGGCGTCCGGGAAGTACCGCTCGGTGTAGCTGGTGAACCGCAGCGCCGGGTCGTCGCTGAGCAGCGAGTTCCAGTCCAGCCGCAGGTTCAGCTCCGGGTCGTCGGAGCCGGTGTGCGGCTTGTTGATGGAGATCAGTTGCCGGTGGCGGGGGAAGGTGGCAAAGAACGCCCCCGGTATGTCCGCGCCCTCCAGCACCAGATAGTCGCGGTTACCGTCGGCCTCCAACAGGGCGGCGAGTTGGAGCCCGGCTGGCCCGGCTCCAATGATCAGGTAATCAAGCGTCACGGCGGCCACCCCAGGGAAGAGAAGTTACGAGCGTTTCGATGACATCGGCGGCGCGCTGCACGTCACCGTCCAGCGGCCGGTCCGGGTCGACCGGAGGTACGGCCGCGACCAGCGCCGCCAGCACCTCGGCGCAGCCGGGCGCGGTCGGGGTACGCGCGCCGACGTACGCGGCCTGGCGCAGCCCCAACGCGAGCGACCCGACGATCAGGTGCAGCAGCCGGGCCTGGTCCAGCGCCCGCAGGGCGGCCTGGGTGCCAAGCGGGATGACATCCTGGTTGTGCAGGTTGGTCGGCAGGCTCTGCATGCTCGCGGGCATGGCGTCCCGGCGGATCTCGGCGATCAGGGCGGTCGACGCCAGTTGCACGCCCTGTAGTCCGTGCTGCTGTCCCGGGCCGGCGGCGAGCATCGGCGGCAGGCCGCCGTTGCGGTGCGGGTCGACGAGTAGGTCGAGTTGCCGTTCGGCGAGGTTGCCGACCTGCGCCACGACCATCGACAGCAGGTCGGCGGCGAACGCGGCCGGCTGCCCGAAGAAGTTGCCGCCGTGTACGACGAGGTCGTCGTCGGGAAAGAACAACGGGTTGTCACTGACGCTGCCGAGGTCGGTCGCGACGACGGCGTCGACGTAGCGCAGGGCATCCTCGGCCGCGCCGAGCAGTTGCGGCGAGCACCGGATGCTGTACGGCTCCTGTAGTGGGCGTTTGCCGGACGGGACGAGCCCGTCGCTGACCCGCCGCATCTGCGCGCCCACGTCGATCGCACCCGGATGGCCGTACGCGCGCAGGAGCCGGGCATCGAGGAACTGCGGGTCACTGCCGAGCAGATCGGCGAGCAGACAGGTGAGCACCTGGACCGCCCGGTGCGAGGCGCGTACCGCGCCCAGCGCGAGCGCGGTCGCCGCCGTGGTCAGCGACGTTCCGTTGACCAGGGCCAGGGCATCCCGACCGTCCAGCGGCAGCGGTTCGAGACCGGCCCGTTCCAGCGCCTCGGCCGCCGGCATCCGTACCCCGTCCAGATAGGCGTGTCCCCGGCCACGTAACGCCTGGGCGGCCGCGCCCAGCGGGATCAGGTCACCGCTGGCCCCGACCGAACCCAGCCGCGGCACCGCGGGGACGAACGTGGTCGCGAGCATCGCCGCGAGAGCGTCGATGACGTGCGGGGACACCCCCGACGCACCACGGGCCAGCGACCAGGCCCGGACCAGCATGGTCGCGCGGACGACCTCGGGTGCGATGTCCGGGCCGTGGCCCGCGCCGAGGTGGGCGAGCGTGTTGTCGGCCTGGTCGCGCAGGTCGGCCCGACCCGCGTACCCCACGAGGGCACCGAAGCCGGTGGTGCTGCCGTACACCGCTCGGTCGTCGCCGAGCACCTCGGACAGGAAGATGCGGGCGGTCGCGACCCGGTCGCGGACCTCCGGTCCGACCACGACCCGGACCGGGTCGCGGGCGGAACTCAGGTCGGCGATCCGCAGCGGGGCCGCGAGGTCTACCTCTGTCGTCATGCGACCGGACCCTAGAGACGGATTCTCAGAACGTTCTGAGATCAGGCCGTTAGGTTTTCGCCGCATGACGCTCGACTACCTGATCATCGGAGCCGGACCGGCCGGGCTCCAGCTCGCCGCCCTGCTGGAGCGCGACGGTCGCGACTATCTGGTCCTGGAGGCCGGCCCGGCACCGGGCACGTTCTTCACCACCTATCCGCGGCATCGGCAGCTGATCTCGATCAACAAGATCTGGACCGGTTCCGACGATCCGGAGTTCAACCTGCGCGCGGACTGGAACTCGCTGCTCACCGACGACTCAGCGCTGCTGTTCAAGAACTACAGTCAGCGTTACTTCCCGGACGCGGGCGACCTGGTGCGATACCTCGCTGACTTCGCCCACGGCCTGCGGATCAGGTACGGCACCACGGTCACCCAGGTCGCGCGGGACGGCGAACTGTTCACCATCACCGCCAGCACCGACGGCGACGGCGACGGCGACACCGTGACCGCCCGCCGGGTCATCGTCGCCACCGGCGTCTCCCAGCTGTACGTTCCGCCGATCGAGGGCGCGGCGCTCGCCGAGCGGTACGACACCGTCAGCGTCGATCCGGACGACTTCACCAACCAGCGCGTCCTCATTGTCGGCAAGGGCAACTCGGCCTTCGAGACCGCCGACGCCCTTGTCGAGACCGCTGCGGTCATCCATGTCGCCGGCCCACACTCGATCAAGATGGCCTGGCAGTCGCACTATGTCGGACACCTGCGCGCGGTGAACAACAACTTCCTGGACACGTACCAGCTCAAGTCGCAGAACGCGGTGCTCGACGGCACCGTCGAACGGATTGCCCGACGCGACGACGGCGGCTACCGGATCGACTTCCGGTACGCCCGGTCCGTCGAGTCCATCCGGCAGATCGACTACGACCGGGTCATCCTCTGCACCGGCTTCCGGTTCGACGCGAGCATCTTCGACCCGTCAGCCAGGCCGCGCCTGGTCATCAACGACCGCTTTCCCGAGCAGACCTCGGCGTACGAGTCGGTGAACGTACCCGGCCTGTACTTCGCCGGCACACTCACGCAGCAACGCGACTTCAAGCGCTCGACCAGCGGATTCATCCACGGTTTCCGGTACGGCGTGCGTGCCCTACACCGGATCCTGAACGCCCGCCACCACGACACCCCGTGGCCGTCCACCGCACTCGACGGCACCCCGGAGGCGATCACCGACGCGATCATCGCCCGGATCAACCGGACCTCGGCGCTGTGGCAGCAGTTCGCCGTCCTCGGCGACGTCGTCACCATCGCCGGCGACGCCGCGCTCTATCACGAGGAAGTGCCGGTCAGCTACCTGCGCGACGGCGGCCTCGGCCCCGAGCCGTTCGCCTTCGTGATCACCCTGGAGTACGGCCCGGACCACGACCAGGTCGACCCCTTCGACGTCACGATCCCCCGGATCGCCGAGAACGACGCCGCGCACGCCCACGACGCCAGCTACCTGCACCCCGTCGTACGGGTCCACCGGGGCGGCCGGGTCGTCGCCACCCACCACCTGGCGGAGAACCTGGAGAACGACTGGAACCTGCCCGCCGTGCACCAACAGCCACTCGCGCACTTCATCAAGGGCGTCCTGTCCGATGCCGACTGAGGTCTGGCCGCAACCCCTGCTGGACCTGCTCGCCACCGGCGGTGACCGGCCGGTCTTCGAGGACGGCGACCGGGTGGTCCGCGCCGCCGAGATGTCCGGGCTGGTCCGCCGCGTCGCCGCCGGGCTGCGCGCCGCCGGGGTCCGACCCGGTACCGGGGTGGCGCTGCGGCTCGGCATCACCCCGGAGGCCTTCGCAGCGACCATCGCCGCGTTCGCCGTCGGTGCCCGGGTCTCCGGGATCCGCACCGACCTGCCGCCGGCGCACCTCACCCACCTGCTCGGCAGTGACCAGGCACTGCTCGTCGACGACGCGCGCCTCGCCGAACTGGTGCAGACCCCCGACGACGGAAGCACGCTGGTCGCCGCCGGGCGTCCGAGCGATGCCGCGCGGATCATCTGGACCAGCGGCAGCACCGGCAACCCCAAGGGCTGCGTCCAGACGTACGCGGCGATGAGCGCGGCCTGGGCCCCGTACCCGAACCGCTGGCCTCCCGCGATCGCCGACCTCGCCACGCGACTGCAACGCTATCTCGTCTTCGGCTCGCTGAGCAGCCAGGTGATGCTGGAGTACGGCATCCTCACCCTGACCGCAGGCGGCACTCTCGTCGCCGCCCGCCCCCCGGGTTTTCCCGACATGCTCGCCCGGCACCGAGCGACCGCAAGTGTGATCACCGTCGGCAAGCTGCAACAACTCGTCCACGACCAGCGCACGGACCCGGCCGACTTGAGCAGTCTGCGGGCCCTCATGGTCTCCGGCTCCCCGCTCACGCCGAGCCGGCTCGCCGAAGCGCTCGATGTGCTCGGCCCAGTGATCTTCCACGGCTACGGCCAGACCGAAACCGGCATGATCACGATGATGACCCCGGCCGAGATGCTGGCGTCTCCGGCCGCGCTTTCCTCGGTGGGCCGACCGCCCGCCGTCACCGATCTGTCCATTCGGGACGCGGCAGGCCGCCCCGCCACCCAGGGTGAGCTCTTTGTGCGGACACCGGCACAAGCCACCGCCTACTGGGCGGACCCGGCCGAAACCGCCGACGTCTTCGCCGACGGCTGGGTACGCACCCGCGACCTGGCCCGACTGGACACCGACGGCTACCTGCACCTGCTGGGCCGGGTACGAGACATCATCATCGTCAACGCCAACGTGGTGTACGCCGGTCCGATCGAACGAGTTCTCGCCGCTGACCCTGAGGTCGCGGAGGCATACGTCATCGGCCTCCCCGATGACGTCACCGGGGAGGCGGTGCACGCGTACGTGGTGCCGACTCCCGGTCACTGTTTAGATGCCGTACGCCTGCGTGCTCTGGTGGTGGAGGCGCTGGGAGAGGCCGCAGCCCCGCAGACGATTCGGCCGATCGATCGGGTTCCGGTGGGGCCGAGCGGTAAGCCGGACAAGCGCGCACTGACAGTCCGAACGCAACCTCCCCTATAACTCCCTATCTGCGTTCCTATAGGGAATGTTAGGGTCTGCGCCATGACTGATCTGTCGATCTACAAGTCCGAGGCCGGTCAGCGTGAGATTCAGCGGCGCTACCGGGAGGCGCTGGGCACCTGGCCGGTCCCGGCTGAGCACGTACGGGTGCCGACCCGGCAGGGCGAGACCTTCGTCGTCGTCTCCGGCCCGGCCGACGCACCGCCGCTCCTGCTGCTGCACGGCTCGGGGGCGAACACGGCGATGTGGCAGGGCGACATCACCTCCTGGTCGCGACACTTCCGCGTCTACGCTCTCGACCTCATCGGCGAGCCCGGCCTGAGTGCACCGTCCCGCCCGCCGCTGGACTCCGAGGCGTACGTGCGATGGCTGGACGACGTGCTGGCGGGCTCCGGCGTCACGGACGTCTCCATCGTCGGCACCTCGCTGGGTGGCTGGATGGCGCTGGACTACGCCACCCGCCGGCCGGACCGGGTCACTCGCCTGGCCCTGTTGTGCCCCGGCGGCGTCGGCCGACAGAAGCTGGGCTGGCTGGTCACGCACCTGCTCCTGCAACCGCTCGGCCAGTGGGGGAAACGGCGGTCGGTCGCCGCCGTGGCCGGCCTGTCCGCACCGCAGTTCCGAGCCGCCCTCGACGCCGTGACGCTGACCTTCACCCACTTCAAACCCCGCACCGAGCGGCTGCCGATCTTCTCCGACAAGGCACTGGGCCGGCTGACCATGCCCGTACTGGTGATGGCCGGCGACCGGGACGCGATGTTCGACTCGGCGGAGACCATCCAACGTGTACGCCGCTGCGTCCCACACGCGACCGTGAAACTCCTGCCCGGGGTCGGGCATGCCATCCTCGGCCAGACCGAAACCGTCCTGACCTTCCTGCACAGCTGACCTGTCAGGGCGCTCGTCAGCCCCTCCCCTATCGCGAAAGCTCGAACCAATAGCGCCGGGCGGGACCGAACCTGGTGTCCTGGACACTCTCGAAGATTCCACCGCAGCGCTCGATCGTCCTCGCTGAGGCGACATTGTCGACCGCACAGACGGCCAGCAGCCGGTCCATGCCTAACGCTCGCGCCTCGTGGAGCATCTGACCGAGCGCCCAGACGGCCAGCCCGCGCCGGCGCGCGGACGGGCGGATGCCGTAACCGATGTGGCCGGCCCACAGAACGAAGTCGTCGCTATGGTGCCGTAGTGCGATCCCGCCGAGCACGCGATCGTCTTCGACGATCCATCGATAGCTACACCGACGTTTGCCGACGTCGATCGTCTCCGTCGGATCCGACCCGCCCGCGAGCCTCGCCACCCAGGCCGCGAACCCAGCTGGCGAGTCCACGTTGTCGGACGGGATCAGTCCGAAGCCGTCCTCGTGTAATCCGGGCCCCCACTCCGTATGCGCTTCGAGCCAGGCGTTGTGCAAGCGGACGGTAGGTGCGACCAACTCGGGCACGCGCCGAGGATACCCGCCCCGGGGACGGATGCGATCAGTCCAGCTTCGCCTGGCTGTAGCCCTCCTCGTTGAAGGGTTCGGTAGGCAGCAGCAAGGGACGATCAGTCAACGCGGTAATGGTGAAGTCCGGGACCATGCCCGTGCCAACGTCGATTGGTGGTTTCAGGTCACCGTGCCCGCCGGGCAGTTTGAAGGTCAGTTGGAAGCCCGAACGTGCCGACCCGCTGTCATCGAAAGCGAGTTCGGTGTAGGCGGCGCTACCAGGATTGATGACGAGCTGTCGCGAGCCGGGGTCGGGCGCGAACCTGCCGTAGTGCCGCACCGGGCCACCATCCAGTTGGACGGGCTTACCGGAGCGATCGCTGATGGCGAGGTCGAGGTAGCCGGACAAAGCACAGGGGCGGTCACCGGTGTTGGTCACCGCCAACGTCACGCCTTCGAAGGCACCGGAGTCGTGGCGGCGAGCGTCAGAGTCGGGTACCTGCCGCATCTTCATCTCTGCCGCCGCGCACGACACCACTCCGGCCTGTGCGCCTCCTGCGCTGGTAGCGTCCCTCGGCTCTGGCTGTGCCGACGTACATCCCGCGACCAGCACCAGCGCCACGCCCGCAACGACTGCAGCAATTCGCGTGCTCATCATGCTGATCACCCCACTGCCCGGAAGGGAAAGACTGCTGTGGTCCGCTCCTCGCGGTTGTAGTCGCGACTCATCACGCCCACGGGCCATGGCACGAATACCCATCCGTCTACGCCGGCAAAGGTGACCACTGCCCAGGTTGGCGACCACGAACTGAGTCCGGACGGCTCGTGGTACCGGATCCCCCCGTATGCGCGGCCGCCCGCAGCAAGCTTCAGGGAGCCTGTCGGTGTAGGCTTCGGAAGCTGCCAACTGGGACCCTGGAGCGCCTCGTTCGGCCCGAACAGCTGGATCTGCGGATCGCTGGGCAGGACACATTCCCCAGCGCCGGCATTGACGACATCCAGTCGGACGTACGAGTACGGACCAAGCTTCTCGCGCGGCCAGTTTGACGCGTGATCAGACTTGATCGTGATTTTCAACGAGGCTGGTTGACATGCTCCCGAGGCACTTGCCGACCCGGGCGCGTTGATCACCGCTGCGCACAGCACCGCGACTATCGGCGCAGCAATCCTCCGATGCCATTTCATGTTTCTCCTCAGTGTTGTCTACAGAGCAGAACGGGCGACATCGGGCCTGGGTTCAGCCGGCCGATCTGCCGGCCACGCGCGGCCGCGAACTCCACAGCGGACGTTCACCTCACGCCCACCGCGCCCGTCGATGAAGCGCACATCGCACAGATTGGCACCATTACCGGCCCAGCTCAAGCGCATGAGCGCTCTGATCAAGCCGTGACAACCCCTGCCTGAGCCAGCTCCCCACTGCGGAGAAGTCCGCTTCAGTCAGGCCCACGTACGGGTCAACCCGATGCAGCAGCGCCCGCCCCGGGTGGTGCGCGACGACCCATTGCCGGTCGACGTCCGTCAGCTCGTCGTCCAGCCAGACGAATGGGCGGCCCGCCGCCCGTTGAATGAGAACAGGGGTTTTCCAGTGCAGACCGTGCTTCGGCTCCTCATCGTCGTCCGACCACTCGACGACGGGCAGGTGCGGAAGCCCGAGCCGTGGCGAGATGACCTCGTTCGCCTCCGCCATCCAGGTCGTCGCCCAGACCAACTGGCCGCCCAACGCCAAGAGCCTGCGCCCGTCATCCGGATCGAGTCGGTCCAGCAGAGGCTTGCCGGTATCGCTCAGCGGCGGCACGACGGAACCGACCGAGGTACGTGTCCGGCCAACCGGCCGGGCTTTGAACGGGATCAACGGCCCGTCCACATCAAGGAAAATCAAGAAGCGGTTGGCAAGGCCGGGAATCACCATCGAACCGTATCGTGTGCCCATCGCCCATGGGCACACCATGAGCCATTTTCATCGTGACCGTGCTGGTCGGCGGCGTCAAAGCAGGGGTGAAATCGACATAGGTCGAGACTCTTGGTGCGGCCATAGTCAACCGATAAAGACAAGGCCGACGCAGGGACTTGAAGCCGGTGGCAATGCACCAAGGATCGAAGTACGACGCCCGCCTGGGCACCTTCCGGCCAGACGCCACTAGGCGGGGACCAGTGCCGTAGCATGGCGGCCCGGCAGACTTCGATGAGCATGATGGAAACGAGGCAGATACATGGACTTGAAGCCGGTGGTGATGTACCGGGAAATGTATCTGGACCGGTATCAGGACCTGCCCTCGCTGTGGACAGCGGAAACCGGAGTGACGGAGCCGGACCGAGCCCGGGTCCTGGACTACATGCACAGCGTGCGGGCTGTGCTCGATGCGATGGGGTCGGTGCCCGATCTCTTCGCCGACGGCGAGTGGATCCAGGGCGGATCATCGCTGTATTCCGACGGGATATGGGTCTGGCGCGAGGATTCGATGAAATATCTGGCTGAGCAGCCGCTGACACTACCTGCCGAGTTCGTCGGACACATTCGCGGGCACGACTACGCTCCACCCGCGTTCGATGATACGGACCCCGCTTTCGATGCAGCGTTTCTGGCCTACTTCTGACAACCGGAACTATCCGGAAGGACAAGTTTGTGTTGTTGGTGGATGTAGATGACTCGGAGTTCAGTACGGTCGGAGACCGACTTTTCTATCGCGGCGAGCCGTTTACTGGGGAAACCAGTGAGTCGCTTTCCAACATAACCGAGATCGAGACGATCTCGTACGAGGGTGGCTATCGCGAAGGATCCTGCCACGGCTGGCACCCGAACGGCACCCAACGATACTCAGGCGTCTTCGGTGGCGGTCGCAAGGTTGACGTCTGGCGATACTGGTCGGCGGAAGATCAACTCGTCCAAGAGGACGTGTTCGACCCCAGCGGAGGGCTTCGACATCGCAAACGTTGGGACGATACAGGCGTGCTCGTCGAGGACTTCGACGCTGCTGCCCTTGCGAAACCCGTGCTCCAGGGCGCGGTCAAGCGGAATGATGCTCGTCTCGAATACGACGTTATGTGGCATGCGGGCCGACCGTTCACCGGTCAGACCGTCACGTACTTCTACGACGGAGGGCCGATCATCCACCTTGAGTGGTTTGTTGACGGTTACTCCAACGGTCCCGAGCTCGGCTGGCACGGTGACGGCGCCCGCCGCGACGCCGGTCTGGTCGAGCGTAACCGCCCCATCGGACTCTGGCTGGACTGGTATCAGAACGGCAGCCTGAAGCACGAGCGCGTCTTCGATGCGGGTGGTGCCCTCAGACTCCGACAGGAATGGAACGAAACCGGCGAGCTTGTCGCCGGCGGCAGCTGCATACCTCCGCCTGCGGACGAGCTACCACGGATCGCGACGACCGATGACGAGCTCATCCGGGACGAGGTGAGCGGGCGGCTCCACCATCGCGGCAGCCCGTTCACCGGACGTCTGGAGACCCGGGCGAATGGCGTACTGGCCCGGTTCCAGGACTACCGGGACGGCTATCCCAACGGACTGTCCGTGGAATACGACCAGGGGCGGGAACGTCGCAAAGGGGTTGCCGATGCGAACGGCCCAATCGGCTGCTGGTACGAATACCGGCCCGACGGCCGGATCAGTCGCGAAGCGTGCTACGACCGTCAGCAGCGGCTGCTGCTGGACCGGCACTGGGATGAGGAGGGCGTCCTCGTTCGACCGGCGAGCGGGCTCGCACTACTCGACAACGACACCAACGCACCCGGGAGGGCAGACAAGTGAGGCCGTGGCGGACGATGCCGCCGGCAGACGTGGTCGAGGTGGCAACGCGACTACGTGCACTGGACTGGTCCTGGCAGATGGTGGACGCACCAAAGATTTCCACGGCATTCGGTTGGGACACGATTTCGAGCAGGCCGCGACGCCTCATTCTCGACACCGGGCTCGGCCCGGACAGTGGCAACATCCAAGCCAAGAACGGCCAGGTGGTACGCATCGAGGTGCAGGTCACCGACTTCGCCGACGCAGCAACCCAACACCGAGTAGCCGAAGCCTTCGAGGCCGTGGCCGAAGCCATGAGCGAGAAGTTCGGTGTCCCCACCGCAGCGCAGTCGGGACCTCCTGCCCAACTCCGGTGGGCAGGACCGGAAACCACCCTACTGCTGAATCGGCTCACGGCTTCGGTGTGGGTGGCCTTGGTAACCAATGCGCGGCTCGCCGCGGACGACCGCAACATCGAGCTGGAAGAACAGGGTTTGCTGTGACCGGCTGGGCTGATCTGGCCGAGAACCTGGCGATGGAACTCTGGACTGTGCCTGACACCTCGTACCTGGTCATCAGCGAAAACCATCCGGCTGCCACGTCGACAACTGGTGGGTGGAGTGCGAGTGGCCCGTCCGCCAGGAGGACTATCGTCGAGTTGCGGCCATGGCAGTTACCGGGCTACGTGACGGATTCCGGATCGCCGGCCCGAGCAACCTGTCATACAAGGGCTGGATCGCCCAGATGGGCAACTTCCCCCTACTCCTTCCGTCGCTGGGGCTGCCCGAAACTGAGTGAGTCCGCCGGGTACGCCCCACGCGGTCGCCGCAGAAGAGTGTGCCCGACGCGACCGGTGTAGGGGCGTACCCGAAGGTCGAGGCTCAGTCGCGGGTGGCTACGTCCGCGACAAAGGCCCGCCAGGCGGCGGGGCCGAAGACCAGCACCGGGCCGGTACGGTCCTTGCTGTCCCGTACGCCGACCACATCCGACAGGTTGTCGGCCACCTCCACGCAGGCCCCACCGCTGCCGTTGCTCCGCGTGCTCTTGCGCCACCGTGCGCCGGTCAGGTCCATGTCTCTGCCACCTCTGCCATCAACTCAAGGGACTGCTGGTGTGACAGGGCCAGGCTCCGGATGGTCTCCCACAGTTGGATCGCCAGTTGCACATCGTCCCGGCGGTCGAAGGTCTGACCGTGGAGCTGACCCTCCACATAGACGGTATCCTCTCCGACCGGCGAGGTGGCGATCACGAACGGCCCGTTGAGCCCGGGATAGACCCCGGCCGACCACGGCGCGACGTGGATGCGCACCCGGGGCAGCGACTCGCCGAGCTTGACCAGGTGGCGCAACTGTTCGCGCATCACGTCCGGCCCGCCGACGCAGCGCCGCAGCACGAACTCATCGATGACCACGGTGAGCACCGGCGGCTTCGCCCGGGTGAGGATCTCCTGCCGCTCGATCCGCGTCGCGACCTGCTGCTCGACCTCCTCGTCGGAGAGCAGTCCGACCCCGGAGAGGATGGTGCGCATGTAGGCCTCGGTCTGCAACAGACCCGGCACGAACATCGACTCGAACCAGCGCAGCGCCAGGGCCTCCTGTTCGATGCCGACCCACTCCCGGAACCAGGGCACCACGCTGTCCCGGCTGAGCCGCCGCTGGATCCGCGCGAAGACGCCGTTGGTGCCGAGCACCACGTCGCAACGCCGCGCGAAGTCGGGACTGGGACGACGGTCCCCCGTCTCCACCTTCGCCACCATGCCACTCGAATAGTTGATGGCTTCGGCGAGTTGGATCTGCGACATTCCCGCAGCCCCACGGGCAACCTTCAATTCTTCACCGAAGAGTTCGAGCATGGGCGACTTATTCACGGACAACCTCCGGACAACTGGCAGACCGACGCTAGAGATCTACAAACGCGCTGGTGGCGACACCTACACATCGGACAGTAGTGCTGCGGGCACCGAAATGCATCAATCAATCGCGGCGCCTGCCGATATTCGCGACGGCTCGCAAAAAATGATCTCTAATTGCCGCACAAAACGGCATCGGTCCGTTGCTCGCGCTTATCGGGGTGCGGATTCCGTGGCGGTGAGATGAGCCCCCGACCGGGTGAACCTCGTCTCGTCGGGAACTTCCCCGCCGCTCGGGCCGACCAACAGGCAGCACGTCCCCTGCAAGGAACGGAGAGCATCGTGTCGCACCTGGTCACCCGCCGGGCAGCCGTCGCCCGTACGACTCTGGCGGTGGTCGCCGCCCTGGCCGTCGGCGGCGTCGGCGGCTGCGGCACGGAGGACCCGCCGTCGAACACCCAGCCCAGTGCGACCGCCTCGACGAGCGCGGCGACCAGCGGCGTCACCGTACGGGATCCGTGGGCGAAGGCCGCCGACACCGGCATGACGGCCGTCTTCGGCACCCTGGTCAACAACGGCCCGGCGGACATCACGATCACCGGTGCCACTTCCCCACTCTCCCCCATCGAACTGCACGAGATGGCGATGGAATCCGGCAAGATGGTCATGCGGCAGAAAACCGGCGGGCTCACCATCAAGGCGAAGAGCAGTCACCCGCTGGAGCCGGGCGGCGACCATCTGATGCTGATGAAGCTCGCCAAGCCGGTCCAGGCCGGTGACGAGGTGACCATCACCCTGACCCTGGCCGACGGCGGCAGCATCCCGTTCACGGCCGTCGCCAAGCCGTTCGCGGGCGCGCAGGAAAGCTACGCCCCCGGCACACACGAAAGCCACCCGGCATGACCGACCAGCGGTCACCCCGTCGACTGAACCGACGTCATCTGCTCACCAGCGGCGCCGTGGCCGGCGGGGCCGTCCTCGGTGGCGCGGTCGGCGCGACACTCACCCGGGACCCGGCGCAGCCGGCACCGACCCCGGTCACCGCAGACACCACCATCGGTACGGCTATCGAGCCGTTCCACGGCCCCCGGCAGGCCGGGATCGCCACCGCGCCGCAGGCGCACGCCTCGTTCGTCGCGTTCACGCTGCGTCCGAAGACCGACCGGGCGGCCCTGGTCCGGCTGATGCGGCTGCTCACCGACGATGCCGCCCGGTTGACCCAGGGGCAACCCGCCCTGGCCGACACCGAGCAGGAACTGGCCCTGCTGCCGGCCCGGCTCACCGTCACCTTCGGTTTCGGTCCCGGGTTCTACCGCGCCGCCGGGCTCGACCAGCGCCGGCCGGCGTCCGTGGCCGACCTGCCGTCGTTCGGCATCGACCGGCTGCAACCGCGCTGGTCCGGTGGCGACCTGCTGATCCAGATCTGCGCCGACGACCCGGTCACCGTGGCGCACGCCCAACGGATGCTGGTCAAGGACGCCCGACCCTTCGGCACCGTCCGCTGGACCCAGCTCGGCTTCCGGCGCAGCCGGGGCGTACAGGGCGAGACAGCCACCCAGCACAACCTGCTCGGACAGTTGGACGGCACCACCAACCCGAAGCTCGGCACCGACGCGTTCGAGCAGGCGGTCTGGGTGTCGGACGACCCGTCCTGGCTGCGGAACGGCACCACCCTGGTGCTCCGCCGGATCACCACCGAACTGGAGACCTGGGACCTGCTCGGTCGTACGGACAAGGAACAGGCGCTGGGCCGGCGGCTCGACACCGGTGCCCCGCTCACCGGGCAGGCCGAGCACGATCCACCGGACTTCACCGCCACCGACGAGCACGGGTTCACCGTCATCCCCGACTTCTCCCACGTCGCGCGGGCCCACGTCACCGACGACCGGCTGCGCATCCTACGCCGGACCTACAACTACGACGGGGTGCCGGACGCCGACGGTCGGTCCGACAGTGGCCTGATCTTCGCGTCGTACCAGGCCGACATCGAGCGGCAGTTCCTGCCGATCCAGCGCCGGTTGGCCGAACGGGACCTGCTGAACGAGTGGACCACCCCGATCGGCTCGGCCGTCTTCGCCATCCCGCCCGGGTGTGCCCTGGGCGGCTGGATCGGCGAACAGCTCCTCACCTGAGCCGGACCAGCCCACCGTCCGACCCAGCCCACCGTCCGACCTGCCCGTCACCCGACAGCCCGCTGCCGTCATCTGACTTTGGAGTCGCCCGCAGATGCCCACCTCACCGCCACTGCCCGTACGGCTGCGTCGCGCGGCCGGTGCCGCGCCGATCGCCGTACTCGGCGTCATCCTCGTCGCGGTAATCGTCGCCGCATCCGTCGTGCTGCTGCCGGCCGGACCGGCCGCCGCGCACAACTCGCTGCGCTCGGCGACCCCGGAACGGGAGGCCACGCTCACCGCCCCGCCCACCGAGGTGGTACTCGAATTCGCACAATCACTGAACCCGGCCTACACCACGATCGTGGTCACCGACGCCGCCCGGCAGCGGGTGGCCACCAGCGAACCAGTGGTCACCGGCACCCGGGGCAGCGTGACCTTCACCGAGCCGCTGACCGACGGCGGTTACACCGTCGCCTATCGGGTGGTCTCCGCCGACGGGCATCCGGTGCAGGGCTCGTACCCGTTCACCGTTGGCCAGGCGTCGGGGAGCACTCCGTCGCCGAACGCCGCAGCGAGCACCCCGGCCACCCCGGCCGGGATCGCCGAGGCAGCCGGCCCGGACAGCGACGACAACGGGGGTGTCAGCGGTTGGCTGATCGCCGCTGGCACGGTTGCCCTGGTCGTGCTGCTCGCCGGTACCGGATACCTGCTGTGGCGTCGACGCCCCGCACGCCGATGACCCGGCCCGCTCCCCCACCGAACCGGCTCGCCCACCCCTGGTGGTACGCGATCGGGGGTCTGGCCGGCGCGGTCCTGGCCGCGACCGCACTGCTCTGGTACGGCGGCGGCATCAGCCGCGCGGACCTGCCCGGCCTGCCCGACCCCGGGATCGTCACCACCTGGGCGTTGCCGGCGGCCCGACTCGGCACCCAGGTCTGCGCGGTGGCGACCGTCGGGCTGCTGTTGGCGGCGGTCCTGCTGTCGCCCCGGGAGGCGGGCGGCCTGTCGGCGGTGGGCTATCGGCGGTTACGGGCCGCCGGCTGGACCGCGCTGGCCTGGTGCCTGTCGGCCCTGCTCACCCTCGGCTACACCCTCTCCGACCTGCTCGGTCAGCCGGTCAGCCAGGCGGCCACCCTGTCCGCGCTGATCAACTTCGCGGTCTCGGTCAACCTCGGCCAGGCGCTCGGCCTCTCCGCAGTGCTCGCCGCCGCGGTCTTCGTGACCTGCCGGGTCAGCCTGCGCCCGACCGGGGCCACCATCGCACTGGGGCTGGCGCTCCTCGCCGTCGTACCGCCGGTCTTCACCGGGCACACCACCGGGGCCGGTAACCACCAACTCGCCGTCTCCAGTCTGCTGCTGCACGTCGTACCGGTGACCCTCTGGGCGGGTGGGCTGCTCGCCCTCGCGATGACCGGCCACCGAGGCAGCGGGGCGGGCGCTGGCATCAGCACTGGCACCGCGCATCTCGCCACCGCCGTACGCCGGTTCTCGGTGCTGGCGACGGTGTGCCTGATCGCGGTCGCCGGCTCCGGCCTGCTCTCCGCCCTGACCCGGCTGCCCGGCGGCCTCGCCGACCTGGCCACCAGCCGGTACGGCCAGCTCGTCCTGGTCAAGACCGGACTGCTCGCCGTCCTGGCGGTGGTCGGCGGATGGCAACGGTTCCGGGCGCTCCCGGCGCTGCGCGACGGTGACCGTCGCCGCTTCGCCCGGGTCACTGCCGTGGAGATCGGGCTGTTCGGGCTCGCCATCGGCGCGGCGGTCGCCCTGTCCCGCACCCCCACCCCGAACGGCGAACTCGTCGAGGAGGACCTGGCTACCACGCTGCTCGGCTTCCCGATGCCGGGACCGTTGAGCGTCGGCGCGGTGCTCAGTGACTGGCTGCCCGATCCGCTGTTCATCGTCGCGGCACTGGCGGCCGCCGGCCTCTACCTGGCCGGGGTGTGGCGACTGCACCGACGCGGAGACCGCTGGCCGGCGGCCCGCACCTTCGCCTTCCTCGGCGGCTGCGCGGTGCTCCTGGTGGCGACCTCCAGCGGGCTGGCCCGCTACGGAATGGTGCTCTTCTCCGTACACATGGGGCAGCACCTCCTGGTCGCGATGCTGGCACCGATCCTGCTGGCCCTCTCCGGGCCGGTCACCCTCGCCCTACGCGCGTTCCGCAAGGCCGACGACCCGGCCTGGCCAGGGCCGCGCGAATGGTTGCAGGGTTCGCTGCGGCTGCGCATCGTGAAGGTGTTGGCGCATCCGATAGTCGCGCTGGTCCACTACGTCGCCGCCATGTACCTGATGTACTTCACCGGGCTGTACGAGTTCGCCCTGCGCTCACACGCCGCCCACCTGGCGATGATGCTGCACTTCTTCATGGCCGGCTACCTGTTCTTCTGGGTCGTGATCGGTGTCGACCCGGCCCCTCGGCCACGGCCCACCCCACCGCTGCGGATGGTGCTGGTGCTGTTGGCGATGGTCCTGCACGCCTTCCTCGGGGTCGCCATCATGCAGGCCACCACGCTGCTGGCCGCCGACTGGTTCACCGCGTTGCCCCGGGACTGGGGGCCCAGCCCGTTGGAGGACCAGCGGACCGCAGGCGGCATCGCCTGGTCGTTCGGGGAGATCCCCACCCTGTTCGTGGTCGGTGCGCTCCTGGTGCAGTGGATCCGCGCGGATGAGCGGGAACAGCGGCGACTGGACCGGGCTGCCGACCGGGCCGCCGCCGAGGGGCGGGAGGAGGAGGCGCTGGCCGCGTACAACGCCATGCTCGCCCGGCTCGCCGAACGCGACTCCGCCGAGCGGCGCTGACCGCCGGCCGACTGGTCAAAAAGGTCGAGGAGGTCGTTCGGACTCACCGGGTCATGCTGGTCTCGCGCTCGATCCGAGACAGCTTCTCCGGATTGCGCACGACATACAGTCCGCTCACCAAACCATCGGCGAGCCGTACCGCCACCACGTCGTCGATTTCGCCGTCGAGCCGGATGATCAGAGCCGGCCCACCGTTGATCTGCACCGGCTCGACCGACATCCGGCCGGCGACCTTGGGCAGTCCCTTGGACAGCAGGCGAGCCACCCGATCGGCTCCGACAATCGGCCGCACTACGGCCTGCACGAGGCCGCCACCGTCGGCCAGGAGAACGACGTCCGGCGCGAGAGTGTTCAGCAGATCCTGCAGGTCGCCCGTTTCGACCGCCCGCTGGAACGCCTCAAGTGCGCGGTGGGCTTCGGCTGTGGAGACCACCCCACGCGGTCGGCGGGCGGCGACGTGTGCCCGTGCCCGATGCAGAATCTGCCGGACCGCCGCCGGGCTCTTGTCGACGGCTTCGGCGATTTCGTCGTACTCCAGCTCGAACACCTCGCGCAGCACGAAGACCGCCCGTTCGGTCGGGGTCAGCGTCTCCAGCACCAGGAGCATCGCCATCGAGACGCTGTCGGCCAGCTCGACGTCCTCGGCCACATCGGGCGCGGTGAGCAGCGGCTCGGGCAGCCAGGGGCCGACGTAGGACTCCTTGCGCCGGCCGAGCGTACGCAGCCGGCTCAGCGCCTGGCGAGCGGTGATCCGGACCAGGTAGGCGCGCTGGTCCCGGACCGCATCGAGGTCGACGTTCGCCCACCGTAACCAGGTTTCCTGGAGGACGTCCTCGGCGTCGGCGGCCGAGCCGAGCATCTCGTAGGCGACGGTGAACAGCAGATTGCGATGGGCGACGAACACCTCGGTGGCGAGGTCCATGTGCCCGCCATGGGCGAGTGGCTTGGCGGTGTCCACTGATCTCTCGTCCATGATCGGCTCCCGCTCGTTCGCTCTCGACTGTGCTCCCCCACGAGACGCCGGTCTCCGTTCCGTTGTGACATCCAGGCAGGGTGGCGTGGGCCACATCGGCGCGCTGTCACAAGGATCGGGTGGCCGACATCTTGTGTTCGTCCAGTGCAGCAGCACACCGCGCCACGAGTGAGGACGCAGCCATGGAAGCCCGATTCAACCTGTTCGACAGCCCGACGGCCGTGAAGGTCGCCAAGCGGCTCTACAGCATTTCCCAGGTTATGGAGCAGTCGACGCTACCGAAGTCCACCCAGGAGTTGGTGAGCCTGCGGGCCAGCCAGATCAACGGCTGCGGTTGGTGCGTCGACATCCACATCAAGGACGCCACGGCCGCCGGCGAGACCGCGCTCCGGCTCAACCTGGTCGCCGTCTGGCGCGAGACCACCGTGTTCACCGAGGCCGAGCGGGCCGCACTGGCATTCACTGAGGAAGGTACCCGGCTCGCCGACGCCCACCACGGCGTGTCCGACGAGACCTGGGCCGAGGTGCGCAAGCACTACGACGACGACCAGACCGGCACGCTCATCTGTCTGGTCGCCCTGATCAACGCGGCCAACCGACTCGCCGTGATCGCCCAGCAGAAGGGCGGGTCCTACGAGCCCGGCAAGTTCTCCGACATCTTGAACTGATCAGCCCGCAGTTCCGGCCCGGATCCGACCGGATCCGGGCCGGAATCGGGCCGGAATCGGGCCGGAATCGGCGTACGCCTCGCCGGAGCCGGGCTGATCAGCCGAACCCCCGGAGCCGGGCCGGTCAGCCGAGCGCCTGGGCCAGGTCGGCCCGCAGGTCGTCGGGGTCCTCCAGGCCGATGGAGAGCCGGAGAATGTCGGCACCCGGTCGAGCCGACTCGGCCACCGGGCGGTGGGTCAGCGCCGCCGGGTGCTGGATCAGCGAGTCGACCCCGCCGAGGGAGACCGCGTGGGTGAACAGTTCGACCCGGTTGGTGACCTGCACGGCGTGCGGGTAGCCGCCGGCGAGTTGGATGGCCAGCATCGCCCCGCAGCCGCGCATCTGCCGGCCGACCAGACCCGCCGGGTCACGGTCCGGCACACCCGGATAGAAGACCTGACGTACGGCGGGATGGCTCTGCAACCAGGCCACCAGCTTCTCAGCAGAACTTTGCTGGGCGCGAACCCGGATGGGCAGCGTGGTAAGGCCCCGGTGCAGCAGATAGCCGGCCAGCGGGTGCAGCAATGCCCCGGTCACCGCCCGGACCCGACGCAGGGCGGCGGCCCATACGGCGCTACCCGCGACGACACCACCGACCACGTCACCGTGCCCGCCGAGATACTTTGTGGCGCTGTGCAGCACCAGGCTCGCCCCGTGCGCGGCGGGATTCTGTAGCACCGGGGTGGCGAACGTGTTGTCCACCAGTACCGGTCGGCCGGCGGCGGCCTCGACGACCGCGCCGATGTCCACCAGCTCCAGGGTGGGATTCGCCGGGGTCTCCACCAGCACCAGGCAGGTGTCGGGGCGGATCGCGGTCGCCACCTGCGCCGCGGTGCAGTACGTGACCTCGGCACCGAGCAGCCCGGAGGCGAGCAGGTGGTCCGTGCCACCGTAGAGCGGACGGACCGCCACGACGTGACTCCCGCCGGTCTCCGCCTTGGCGGCGAGCAGGGTCGCGGTCATCGCGGCCATGCCGGAGGAGAACGCCACCGCTTCCTCGGTGCCCTCCAGCTGGGCCAGGGCCGACTCGAACCGGGCCACTGTCGGGTTCCACAGTCGGGCGTAGACGTGACCGCCGCCGTCGACCGGGTGCCCGCCGCCGGCCATCGACTCGTACGACGCACCGCCCAGCTCGATGTCCGGCAGCGGACTGGTCGAGGAGAGATCCAGGGGCGGTACGTGTACCCCCAGGTCGGACAGATCCGCCCGACCGGCGTGCACCGCCAACGAGTCGAATGAAAGATTCGCGCTGCTCACGGCATGATGGTGCAAGAGGCTGCAACGCAGGGCAATGATGAGGAAAGATTCCTCGGCAGAATCGACAATATTGGCAGAATCATGGAGGTGAGTTCGGTGCCGCGCGTGGCCAAACCGAGGAATCCGCAACCTACCCGGGCCGGGAATCCGCAGCCGGCTCCGACCGTCGGGCTGGACGACACGGACCTCGCCATCCTCACCGAACTGGCGGCCGATGGGCGGCTCACCAACACCGCATTGGCCTCCCGGGTGGGAATCGCCGAATCGACCTGCGTCCACCGGGTCCGGGCGTTACGCGACAGCGGCGTCATCGCCGGCTTCCACGCCCAGCTCAGCCTGCCCGCCCTCGGCTATCCACTCCAGGCCGTGATCCGGGTACGGCTGGGCAGCCACAACCGGGAGCACGTCCGCAGCTTCCACGCCATCCTCACCGACATCCCCGGCGTCCTCACCGCGTTCCACATCGCTGGCGCGGACGACTATCTGGTGCACGTGGCGGTCGATTCCCCAGAGGCGCTCCGCGACCTCGTCCTGGAGCACATCACCGTGCATCCCGCCGTACGCCAGGCGGAGACCCATCTCGTCTTCGAGGTGCTGGCCGGGCGGGGTGTCCTGCCCCCGCCCGGCCCGCGCAACAGTCGCCGGGCCTGACCTTCGGGCCTTCCCCGGAAACCCCGTTCGTCAGCCGCGAAGCTGCGACTCGGACGTCGCTACCAGCGACTCGGCGAGGCTCCGATGGACCCGCCCGGGCTCGATCGTCGTGATCGCGTACGTCGCCACACCGGCCACGACAAAGGGATCTGCTGCGGCGATCCGCTCGACCTCCGGCCGGTCGATGCCACGCGCCACGATCGCGCCGCCGTGCACCGATGGAACCGTCTGCCCGGAGACCAGGAAGACGCCCTCGGCGTGCCAGCGCTCGAGGTAGTCGACATGCGCGCCGATGAACGGCTCGGCAACCTCCTCCGGACCGACATAGGACAAGATCATCAAGTGCAGCATGATGACAGTCAAGCAGTCGCCCACGGTGGCACCGCTTCGACCTGACGGAGGCCCGAGCAGATGAGCGTCGCACTGTTCACCCTCGGCGGCACGATCGCGATGACCGGCAGCAGCGGTGGAGTGGTCAGTCGGCTGACCGGTGCCGAACTCACCGCGGCCGTACCCGGGCTCGCCGATGTGGGTGTGCCGCTCGACGTACGGGACACACACGCCGTACCCAGTGCGAACCTGACCTTCCGACAGGTGCTCGACGTGGTCGCCGCCGCCTCGCGGGCAGTGACCGACGGCGCTGGTGGCGTCGTCGTCACCCAGGGCACCGACACGTTGGAGGAGACCGCCTTCCTCGCCGACCTCGTCTGGTCACATGCGGCACCACTGGTCTTCACCGGGGCGATGCGCAACCCGACCCTGGCCGGGCCGGACGGACCAGCGAACCTGCTGGCGGCGGTACGGGTCGCTATGTCGTCAGCGGCCCAGGACCTGGGAACGCTGGTCGTCTTCAACGACGAGATCCATGCCGCGCGGTGGGTACGCAAGACCCACAGCACCAGTACGGCGACCTTCGCCTCGCCGAACGCCGGACCGATCGGCCACGTCGTCGAGGAACGGGTACGCATCCTGTCCCGACCCGTACGACGGGAACCGATCCCGGCCGAGCCAGCACACCTGGACGCCCAGCGGGTGGCGCTCTACACCGTCACGCTCGACGACGACGGTCTACTGCTCGACGGTCTACTGCTCGACGGCCTCGCGGAAACGCATCACGGCCTCGTCGTCGCCGGCTACGGAGTCGGACATGTGCCGTCCGCGCTCGCCCCGGTGCTCGGCGCGCTCGCCGAGCGCATTCCGGTGGTGTTGACCTCCCGGACAGGCAGTGGATCCGTGCTCCGGCACACCTACGGGGCGGTCGGTTCGGAGACGGACCTGTTGCGGCGTGGCCTGGTCGACGGCGGGCTGCTCGACCCGTACAAGGCACGGGTGTTGCTCCGGCTGCTGATCGCGGCCGGGGCCCAGCGAAGCGACATCGCCGAGGCGTTCGCCCGGCACGGTTGACCGCAGCGGCTGGACCGCCACGACCTCGGCGTGCAACCCGTCTGACGGCCGGAAAAGCGGGTCGACTCGGCCGGAGGGGCAGGTCGACGCGGCCGGTACGGTGTACGGCCATGGCGACGGTGGAGCGGGCGAAGCAGGTGCGGGAGACGCGCGAGCTGATGCTGGCCGCCGCAGAACGGCTCTTTGCGGAGCGCGGGGTGGCCGTGGTGTCCGGTCGGCAGATCGGCGAGGCAGCCCGGCAGGGTAACAACACCGCGGTCAGCTACCACTTCGGTTCCAAGGACAATCTTGTCCGGGCCATCGTCCGCAAGCACGGCTCGCACATCGAGACCTTGCGCGAGCAGATGCTCGCCGACCTGGGCGATGGTCCGGAGCTGCGGGACTGGGTCGGCTGCCTGGTACGCCCGTTCACCGATCACCTCGCCGCGCTCGACGGCCCGACCTGGTACGCGCAGTTCGCAGCCCAGGTGATGACCGATCCGGGGCTGCGCGACATCGTCATTCAGGACACCCTCGCCGAGGCACCGCTACGGCGGGTCATCGAGGGCATCAACCGCTGGCTGCCCACCCTGCCGGCGCCGGTCCGGGCGGACCGCAACGAAATGGCACGTCAGCTCATCATCCACATGTGCGCCGCGCGAGAGCGGTCCTTGAATGACGGGGCCGGTACGTCGAAAGCGGCGTGGCAGGCCACGGCGGCGAGCCTGGTCGATGCGATCGTCGGGCTGCTGTCGGCACCCGTGGTGGCCGATCAGGGCCCATCGCTGGGCTGAGCTGAGCTGGGCGGAAGATAGTCCGGTTCGTCGCGAACTCCTCATCTGAGCAAACAATGCTCGAATACCCGCTGTGCCCCATTGATTAAGTCAACTGACTGAATTATGTTGGGTTTCTGGACGAGCACAATGGAGGTTGTATGACCGCCGACAAGTCGCCGATGACCCAGACCGTGCCGGACTACCCGTTCGCCCACCCATCCGCCCTGGCCCCGTCCCCGGAGTGGGACGAGCTGCGCAGCAGCTGCCCGGTCTCCCGAATCCGAATGGCCAGTGGCGACGAGGCGTTGCTACTGACCCGTTACGCGGACGTCCGGGCCCTGCTGTCGGACCCCCGCTTCACCCACAGCCTCGACAAGCCCGGGGCCGCCCGGATCGCCAGCTCGGACAACGGCGGCGTCTTCAACAACACGCCGCCGTACGAGAAGTCCCGCGGCAACGAGCCCGAACCACCACCACCGGCGGCGGCCGCGTCGATGACCAGCGGCCCCGGTCACAGCCGCTGGCGGCGGTTGATGAGCCGCTCCTTCACCGTCAAACGGGTCATGGCGTTGCAGCCGCGAATCGACCGGATCGCGCACGACCTGGTGGACGACATGCTCACCGCCGGCGCTCCGGCGAATCTCAACGCGTTCCTCGGGTTCCCGCTGCCGGTGTTCGTCATCTGCGAACTGCTGGGCGTCCCCCCGGAGCACCGCGACAAGTTCTCCTACTGGTCCGACACCATGCTCAACCTGACCCGCTACGACCAGCGCGAGATGGACGCGGCCGCCGCCGAGTTCCAGACGTTCATGGCCGACCACGTCCGGACGAAACGGCAGACACCGGGCGATGACCTCCTCAGCGACCTCGCCGCGGTGGTCGACTCCCAGGACGGCCGATTGACCGAGGCGGAGCTGGTCGCGACCGGGCAGGGTCTGCTGGTAGCCGGCCACGAGACGACCGCGAACATGATCGGCAAGATGGTGGCAATGCTGCTGGCCGACCGGCCCCGCCGCTGGGAACGGCTCCTCGCCGACCGGTCCCTCATCGCGTCCACCGTGGAAGAGGCGTTGCGCTTCGATGCCAATCCCGGGTTCGGCATCCCCCGCTACATCTCCGAAGACGTCGAGGTCGCCGACCAGACGATCCAGGCGGGCACGACGGTCATCACGAACCTCGCCGCTGCCAACCGCGACCAGCGGGCCTTCACCGAAGCCGACGACATGGTGCTCGACCGGACGCCCAATGCGCACCTCGCCTTCGGGGTCGGCCCGCACTCCTGCCTCGGGCAGGCGTTGGCCCGGGTGGAGCTACAGACCGTACTGGGTGTACTGCTCGACCGGCTACCCGGGCTCGCACTCGCGGTCGCGCCGGAGGAACTGCGTCGCCGGGAAGGCCTGATCGTCGGTGGCTTGGCGGAACTGCCCGTGCGCTGGTGACACCAGTCCTGCGGCTGTTCGCGTTCCACCCCAGGTATGGGAACAGCCGCAGGCGGTCGACGGCAGTCCGGCATCGCTGCGGAGCGAAGGGTTTCTGCATGCACAGCAGCAGCAGCACAGTGACAGCACATCCCGTCATGGCGCGTGGGCGCGACGTCCTGGCGGTAGTACCCGACCCCGACCTGCTGGAGTCGGTGGCGAAACCTCTGGAGCTGGCCGGTTATGCGGTCGCCTCGACCGCCACCGGCTCCGGCGGGCTGACGCTACTGGGCATCCGCCGCTTCGATCTGGTGATCGTGGACGTGGGCATCCAGGATCTGGACCAGCTGGCTCGGGGACGGCGTCTGCCGCCCACCGACCGTCCGCCCATCCTCTGCCTGGCGCCTTGCGAAATCCTGGACCGGCTGGTGCCCGAGCTGGGTTTCGGGGTGGAGGACTACGTCACCAAGCCATGCCGGGTCACCGAAGTACTGGCCCGAGCGCACGTGCTCCTGCGCGACCGGGACGCCACCCGACAGGCCAGCCTGCTCTGCTACGACGACCTCCTGATGGACGATGCGGTCTGCCGCGCCTGGCGTGGGCAGCGGGCGCTCGATCTCACGTCGGCGGAGTTCCGCCTGCTCCGCCAGCTGCTGCTACACGCCGAACAGGTGCTCTCCAAGGAGCAGATCGCCCGGCAACTCTGGGGCGAGGCCCGTGGCGACAACGCGATCGAGAGGTTGATCTCGCGGTTGCGACAGAAGGTCGACCATGACAATCCCCCGCTGATCCACACCCGACGGGGATTCGGGTACTGGCTCGGGCACCCGAGCGACCATCGACAGTGACCTGGACCACGTCAGCGTCCTGTCAGGTTGGTGTCCGCGCCGCGTCAGGTCGCTCTGTTTGCATGGGTTCATCTGCTTTGCCGTCTAGTCCGACGCTTCCGGCCACCATCGGAAGCCGCTATGAACAACCAAGGAGACCCATGGTTGACACCACGACAGCCGCTCCCGCCCCCGACTATCCGATGGCACGAGGCGCGGTGTGTCCCTTCGCTCCGGCGGAGACCGTACGGACGATGACCGCTGAGCAGCCTGTCGCGAAGGTACGGATCTGGGACGGCAGCACCCCGTGGTTCATCACCCGCCACGCCGACCAGCGCGCCCTGCTCGGCGACCCACGGATCAGCATCGACGAGAAACGCCCCGGCTATCCGCACATGACCCGTGGCCGGGCCGAAACCGCCAAGGTCACCCCGCCGCTGATCACCAACACCGACGCCCCAGAGCACACCCGATTGCGCCGGATGGTCAACGGCCCGTTCATGGTCAAGCGGATCGAAGCCCTGCGCCCGCGTATCCAGCAGATCGTCGACGAGCTGATCGACACCATGCTCGCCGGCCCGAACCCCGTAGACCTGGTCACCGCGCTCGGCCTTCCCGTACCGACGCTGGTGATCAGCGAGCTGCTCGGCGTGCCGTACCGCGACCACAAGTTCTTCCAGGAGAACAGCAACAAGACGGTCAGCCATGACGTGCCGGCGCTGGAGGCCATGCAGGCCAGTCAGGCTCTCTTCGGCTACCTCGACGACCTGCTGAAGAAGAAGATGACCGACCGCGCCGACGACGTGCTCTCGGAGATGGCGGCCCGCATCGAGGCCGGCGAGATGACGCACACCGAGGCCGTATTCATGGGCGTTGCGATCCTCATCGCCGGCCACGAGACCACCGCCAACATGCTCTCCCTCGGCACCCTCGCCCTGCTGCAGAATCCGGACCAGCTTGCGCTGCTACGCGACAGCGACGACCCGAAGCTGGTGGCGAACTCGGTCGAGGAGCTGTTGCGTTACCTGACCATCGTGCACAGCGGCATCCGCCGCATCGCCAACGAGGACTTCGAGTACGGCGGTCAGCTCATCCGAGCCGGCGACGGCATCATCTTCGACCTGTCCGCCGCCAACTGGGACGCCGAGGAGTTCCCCGACCCCGACCGGTTGGACCTGACCCGGCCCGCCCGCCAGCACCACGCCTTCGGCTACGGCGCCCACCAGTGCCTTGGCCAGTCCCTGGCCCGGGTCGAGCTACAGGTTGCCTTTCCCACGCTGCTGCGCCGGATACCCACCCTGCGACTGGCGATCCCCGCCGACGAAGCGCCGTTCAACTTCGAGGGCGTCGCGTACGGCCTGCGGTCCCTGCCGATCACCTGGTGACAAGGAGGAACAAGATGCGTGTGGAACTCGACGAACCCAAGTGTGTCGCGGCCGGCCAGTGCGCCATGGTCGCCCCGGACGTCTTCGACCAGCGCGACGAGGACGGCGTCGCGGTGATCCTCGACGTCGAACCGTCGGCAGACCAGCACGACGCGGTGCGGGAGGCTGCCGCCGTGTGTCCGGCGGCAGCCATCCTCCTGGTCGAACAGTGAGACGAGTCGTCGTTGTCGGGGCCTCGGCGGCCGGTCTTGCGGCCGCCGAAACCCTGCGTCGGGAGGGCTACGACGGCTCGCTCACGCTGATCGGCGCCGAGCTCGACGCCCCGTACGATCGCCCGCCGCTCTCCAAGCAGATCCTCGCCTCCACCTGGGAAGCGGACCGACTCGCCCTGCGGACCGCAGCGCAGCTCACCGCGCTCGACCTGGATCTGCGGCTCGGCGCCACCGCCACCGGCCTGGACCTCGTCACCCGGGTGGTGCAGCTCGCCGACGACGAGGCGGTCGCGTACGACGGGCTCATCGTCGCCACCGGGGTCCGGCCCCGCCGGCTACCCGGCCAGGGTGGTGCCCACGTGCTGCGTACCCTTGGTGATGCCCTTGCCCTGCGGCAGCGGCTGCGCCCGGGTCGGCACCTGGTCGTGGTCGGTGCTGGCTTCCTCGGCGCGGAGGCCGCCGCCGTGGCCCGCGGTCTCGGCTGCCGGGTGACCCTCCTCGAACCGGCACCGGTGCCCCTGGCCCACGCGGTCGGTACCGACATCGGCAGGGTGCTCTCCTCCGCGCACCTCGAACATGGCGTCGAGCTGCGCACCGGTGTCACCGTGTCCGCAGTCGGCAACAACGGCGTCCACCTCACGGACGGTGAGCTCATCGAGGCCGACGAGGTGCTGGTGGCCATCGGATCGCAGCCCAACACCGAATGGCTCGAAGGCAGCGGGCTGGAACTGGCCGACGGCCTCGTCTGCGACGAGTACAGCGCCGCCGCACCGTACGTCTACGGTGCCGGCGACGTGGCCCGCTGGCACAACCCACTGTTCGGGGTCTCGATGCGCATCGAGCACCGCACCAACGCCGCCGAGCAGGGCATGGCCGCCGCCCGGAACCTGCTGCACCCGCAGGCCCGCAAGCCGTTCGCACCGGTGCCCTACTTCTGGTCCGACCAGTACGACATGAAGATCCACGCCTACGGCTACCTACGCGGGCACGACGCGGTCCAGATCGTCGATGGCGACCTCGACCAGCGAAAGTTCGTTGCCGCCTACCGCTTCGGCGACCGCCTCGCCGGGGTTCTCGCGGTCGGCATGCCCCCGAAGGCCATCCGACCCTGGCGGCAGGCCATCGCCACCGGCGTCACCTGGTCCGACGCCGTTGCCCGGGTCGAAGCAGTCCCTTTGAACGCGCACCCGGCCGAAGCTGTCCTCTCGAAGGTCCACTTGGCCGGCGCTCTCCCCTCGAACGTGCAATCGGCAGAAACGGAGTTGAGTGGTGAACCGGCACGATGACGAGCGACCCGACGTGGTCGTGGTGACGGGTGCGGGTGGCATGGGCCTGGCGGTCGCCCGGCGCATCGGCAGCGGACGCCACCTGATTCTGGCCGACTACTCGCCTGCGGCACTCGACCTGGCGGTCACGTCGCTACGCGCCGAGGGGTACGCCGCCACCGGCGTGGTCACCGACGTCGCCGACCACGCGGCGGTCGAAAAGCTCGCGGTGATCGCCGCCGAGGCCGGTCGGGTGACCGCAGTGGTACACACCGCCGGGGTCTCCGCGGCGACCTCGACCGCCCAGCAGATCCTCCAGGTCGATCTGCTCGGCACCGCTCATGTGATCGACGCGTTCGGGCCGGTGGCAGCACGGGGAGCGTCGCTGGTCTGCGTCTCCAGCATGGCTGGCCACTATGCGCAGGTCAGCCGAGCGGACGAGGTGGCACTCGCGACGGCACCTACCGAGGCGCTGCTTGGGCTCGACGTCGTCACCACAGTCGGCGACGACCCGATGGCCGCCTACATCCTCGCCAAGCGCGGCAACCACGTACGGGTGCAGGCTGCGGCGCTCGCCTGGAACCGGCGAGGCGCGCGGATCAACACGGTCAGCCCGGGTGTCATCTCCACCGCCATGTCCAAGGCCGAGGCCGAATCCCCCTCCGGAACGCACATGATGGCCATGCTGGATGCCTGCGGCGCTGGCCGGACCGGAACGCCAGGGGAGATCGCCGACGCGGTCGCGTTCCTCACCGGTCCCGAATCCCGGTACGTCACCGGCACCGACATCCTGGTCGATGGCGGACAGGCGGCGTGGATCCGCTGGCATCGCCCCGAATAACAGGTGTGTTGCGCGTCTTGGCGCAGCCGAGGGATCCATCACCCCCACTTTAAACAAGTTGTTTGCAACGTTCGGTTGACAACGCTTCGTCGAAGTGCTGTGCTCGCACCATGACCGATGCCTCGCAGACGGATGACCCCTTCGCCCCGCCGGACGCCAGCCGCGCCCGCGCGCACCGTGACTTCGCCGCACTTCACCGCATCACCGAGCGGCACGCCGCAACGGAGAGTCAGCGGCGCAGATGGAGCCACCAGAGCGTCCTCGACCCGTACGAGGCGGTCAGCCTGGTGACATCACTCGCGGCCGGAGCCGCCCTGCCGGAGCCGGACGAAGCACCACTGGACGAAACGGACCTGATCGCCGCGCTGACCCTGGTCCCACGGGTTCGGGCCGACCTCGACGCGCTCGAGGTCGGCCTGCTCGACCTGGCCCGCAGTCGCGGACTCACCTGGCAGGCCATCGCCTTCGGCCTCGGCCTCGGCACCGCCCAGGCGGCACGGCAGCGCTACGAGCGCCTGACCGAGCGAACCCGGTCAGGCGCTACCGACAGTTAACGGCCCTGCTCACCGCAACAATTAGCGAGGCGAGCAGGGCCGTTGGAGCTAGCCCGAGACGAGCAGGGTCGTTGGAGCTAGCCGAACAAGCCGAGTAGGGCCGTTGGAGCTAGACCAGCGAGGCGAGCAGAGCCGCCGTCTCGCCCGGGTGGACCAGCACACTGGCGTGGCTGACGTCGAGCGACCGGACGTCGAACCGGTTGTCCGGCGTCAGCGCGTCCGCATCGGCGATGAACCGGTCCTGGAGCGCGATCGGCATCGACCGATCGGCGGTGAGGCGGATATAGGTGCGGGGAATCCGGCCCCAGGTCTCGGCGTTGGCCTGCTCCTCCCCGACGTCCAGGCTCTCGTCCGGCTCCAAGGTGTTCAGATATCCGTAGAACTCGTCGTCGGTACCGTCGGCCAGGATGGCCTCCCGAAGCGTGGCGAGCAGTTCAGGGTCGGCGGTACGCCAGTTGAAGCGCAACGCACCGAGTTCCATCGGATTCGCGGCGATCAGGCCACCGACATTGGCCAACGCGCTCGACGCGTTCTCCGCCGATTTCTGGTAACCGGCCGGGGGCTCGTTGACGCAGCACCACGCCGAGATGTAGACCAGCCGATCCACCAGCTCTGGGGCGGCATTACCGACCCCGGTCACAGTGAACCCACCCCGGCTGTGCCCGACCAGGATCACCGGTCCGTGTTCGCGTACCCGCTTCACCACGTCCAAGACGTGCGCCACGTTGTCCGCGTGACCGATGCCGGCAATCGCGCTCGGCGCGCTCGCCAGGCCGGCGAGGTCCTGCGGTGCCTGGTACGCCGCCGGGAACGTGGCGCCGAACCCGTGCCCGGGCAGGTCGACGGCGAGCGAACGATGTCCGCGTAGGGCCAACTCCCGCTGCATGGGTGCCCAGGTGAACGAGTTGCTGCCGGCGCCGGGAACGAAGACGAAGGTGGGAGCAGTCATCCAGCCATGATCGCAACGCCACTCCGCCACACCCGTACCCCCACCCGTATGGCAGGTGGTCACGATCACTCAACTGGGGCAGCGCCTACTTCCAGCGGAAGAACCGGGCGGCTGCGGCACTGGCGGCCAGGGTGACCCCGGCCAGCACCACGATCTGCCCAACGCTGGGCGCACCGCCAGACCACGATCTGCTGATCGCGTCCAGTGCGGCACCGAAGGGCAGATATCCGCCGATCTCGGCCAGCCATCCCGGCAGGTTCTGCCGAGGGCCGAAGCCACCACCCAGCGCCATCACCGCGAAGAAGGACGTCAGGCCGATGGCGACGGCCGCGTTGACAGTGGGCGCGATCGCCGAGATCAGCAGGCCGATCGCGTACATCGCGGCGGTGGTAAGGGCGAGCGTGCCGAGCGCGCCGGCAAGGTTGCGGGGCGGCACGATGTCGAACATGAGCCGGGCCACCACCAGGGCGAAGATGATGCCCGCCACGGCCTGGGCGAGGCTGACCACCAACTGGGCGGCGAGGACCATCCACGGTCGAGCAGGGGTCACCGCGAGCCGTCGCAACACCCCGTAGGTCCGGTACGCCGCCAGGAACGACGGCATGTTGACCATGCCCAGCATCGCCACGACCATCACCAACACCATTGGTACGACGTAGGCGTCCAGTGCCGGCAGCCCGCCGAACTGGGGCACCCCGGCACCGTCCGAGCCAAGACCGTTCATCACCATGAGCAGGACGGGCAGCCCGAACGGCACGACCAGGCCGGCCGTGTCCCGCCAGGTGAGCCGGGCCTCGGTGAGCACCATCTGCGCCCAGGCGTGTCGCCCGAGTCGACGCGGTACGGCCCGCGCCGAGACGGCCGCGGAGATCTCACTCATCGCTTGTCCTCCAGAGTGGAGTCGTCAGTCGGGCCCAGCGCCCGGCCGGTCAGGGCAAGGAAGGCATCGTCGAGCTGTGCCTGTCGCAGGCGGGTCTCGGTAACAACCACGCCGACATTGATCAACGCGGAGGTCACCGCGTACAGCAGGTTTCCGGTGCCGGTGACCATGACTTCCGCACCATCGGCGACCACCCGCGTCACCTCGGGCAATGCGGCCAGTACGGCGTGGTCGAACGGCTGGGCCGCTCGGAACGTGAGCTGCTGGTCGACCGGCGCGTGGGCGATCAGGCCAGCCGGGGTGTCCAGGGCGACGAGCCGACCCCGATCGATGACCGCGATCCGGTCGCAGAGCCGTTCCGCCTCCTCCATCAGGTGCGTGACGAGCAGTACGGTCACCCCGGACTCGCGGATCTCCTCGATGAGCTGCCAGGTGTCGCGTCGCGCCCTCGGGTCCAAGCCGGTGGTGAGTTCGTCCAGGACCGCGATCAGGGGCTTACCGACCAGGGCCAGGGCGATCGCCAGCCGCTGCTGTTGGCCACCGGAAAGGTCGCCGAACGCGGTCCGCCGCTTGCCGTCGAGGCCCAGGTCGGTCAGCAGCCGGTTCGGGTCGGTCCCCTCGCTGTAGAACGAGCGGTAGAGCTTCACCGCCTCGCCCACCCGAAGCTTCTCGGGCAGCATCCCCTGCTGCAACTGCACCCCCACGAGCTGCCGTAGGCGGTTGCGGTCCCGGCGCGGATCCAGACCGAGCACGCTGATCCGCCCGGCATCCGGGGTACGGAGTCCGATCAGGCATTCGACCGTGGTGGTCTTACCCGCGCCGTTGGGACCGAGGATGCCGAAAATCTCGCCCCGCTCGACGGTGAAGCTGACATCATCGACAGCCACTGTCGTCCCGTATCGCTTACGCAGCCCTTCGACCTCGATGACGGCCACGACGTACCCCCTGCCTCAACTACCGCTGACGCGTTGTCACCGGCACAGTGGACGTTAGGGAGATCTGCGCCGCTGGTCGCGTGCCATCGGTCATCGCCGGCAACCATGACTTCCGGCACGGGCCGGCCGGCTGGCTCGGAACGTAGAGTCGTCTTGGGGATCTTGATGAGCGATCAGAGTCTGGAACGGTGGACGGGCGTCGGCGTCGTAGCCGCATGCCTGATGATCGGGCTGCCCGTGCTGATCGACCAGATCTTCGGAGCCGGGGATGCCATCGCCGGCCCGGTCTGGCTCTGGTGGTGCTGCTACCTCGGTTTCCTTGCCGCGTTCTTCGGTAGCTGGTTCATCCCGCCGAGCGCCAAGTGGCTGACCAGTCAGCGGGTCCTGGTCGGGCAGGCCATACTTGGGAGCGCCACCGTCCTGGTCTCGGGGTCCGCCGGATGGACCCCCATCCTGCTGGTCTTCAACGCCGCCGCAGCCACCTACCTTCTCTCCGGGCGCGGCATCGCAATCCTGATCGGAGTGCAGAGCACCGTCGTGGCGACCACCGGCTGGCTCGATGGCAACGACCTGTTCGGGGTCCTCCTGCTCTTCATCATCTACTCGGTGTTGCAGACCTGCGGGGCGCTGTCCGTCATGGGCCTGCGCCGGGAGACTGCCGCCCGCACCGAACTGGCCGCGGCGAACGTCCAGCTCCGCGCCGCCACCGCCCTGCTCGCCGAGTCGAGCCGGTCCGGGGAGCGGCTACGAATCGCCCGAGAGCTGCATGACCTCGTCGGCCACCAGCTCACCGCCCTGGTGCTGGAGTTGGAGGTCGCCACCCATCGCGAGGGCACCCAGGCCCGCGAGCACGTGGTCCGGGCCCGTGGGCTGGCCAAGGACCTGCTGGCCGACGTCCGGGTCGCGGTCGGCGAACTGCGTAACCGCCCCCCGGAACTGCACGCCGCGATCACCGCGATCACCGCCGACCTGCCCCGCCCCCAGGTGCACCTCCAAGTCGACGAGAGCATCGAAGTGGACGAGGACCGCACCCGTACGCTGATCCGCTGCGTACAGGAGATCGTCACCAACACCATCCGGCACGCCGACGCCACGAACCTGTGGATCGAGATCGTCCGTACCGACGAGGGGCGGATCGTCCTGTGCACTCGGGACGATGGGCAGGGCGCGCCGGTGCTGCGACTCGGCCACGGGCTGACCGGGCTGCGGGAACGGGTCCAGCAGCTGGGTGGCTCGGTCTCCTTCACCTCGCAGCACGGATTCCACGTCGTCGCCGAAATGCCGACGCCATGACCGCCGACAGCATGGACGAGAACGCGGCCCTCGTCGCCGACAGCAGGAACGGAAACGCGGCCCTCGTCGCGGACAGCGGGAACGGAAACACGGCCCCGGTCGCCGATGCGGCGATCCGGGTCTGCATCGTCGATGACCAGACCCTGGTCCGGCAGGGCATCCGGCACCTGCTGGAGTTGTCGCCGGACGTGGTGGTGGTCGGCGAGGCGGCCGACGGTGACGACGCTCTTGAAATCATCCCCCAGGTACGCCCCGACGTCGTCCTGCTCGACCTGCGGATGCCCCGACGCGACGGCATCGCCACCCTGACCGCCCTACGCGAACGGCACATCGAGGTCCCGACCCTGGTGCTGACCACGTTCGACGACGACGAACTGGTGTTGCGGGCGCTGCGCGCGGGCGCCCGGGGCTACCTACTCAAGGACGTCACCCTCGAACAACTCGTCGGGGCGGTACGCACTCTGGCCGCCGGTGGCAGCCTGGTGCAGCCGGCGTTGACCGATCGGCTGCTTCGGGCCGTACCGGAGCTACCCGCGCCGAACCTCATCGACGACCTACCGCCACCGCAGTCGATCACCGCCCGGGAGCGGGAGATCCTGCGGCTGCTGGCGGGCGGCTACAGCAACCGGGAGATCGCCGCCGCGCTGCACCTGGCCGAGGGCACTGTGAAGAACCACGTCTCCCACCTGCTGATGAAACTCGGGGTACGGGACCGCACGCGCGCCGTACTGCGCGCGCTGCATCTCGGCCTGCTCGATCCATCGCGACGCGGAACGGACAGCCCCCCGCGCTGAGGTGTTAGGAAGGGCCCCTTCCTATACAGAAAACGATAGGAAGGGGCCCTTCCTTTCACTTGAGGCGGGCGCCTTCGATGTCCAGGTCGGGCAGAAGCCGGTCCAGCCAGCGGGGCAGCCACCAGGACGACCTGCCGAGCAGGGCAAGTACGGCCGGCACCAGGGTCATCCGTACGACGAACGCGTCGAGCAGCACGCCGGTGGCGAGGCCGAAGGCGATCGCCTTGACGATTACGTCGTCGACGGTGACGAAGCTGGCGAAGACCGAGAACATGATCAGTGCGGCGGCTACGACCACCCGGGAGGCGTGCTGGGCTCCGACCACCACGGATTCGCGGGGGCGGCCGGTGTGCACGTACTCCTCCCGCATCCGGGAGACCAGGAAGACCTCGTAGTCCATGGCCAGTCCGAAGAGCACCGCCATCAGGATGATCGGCATGAAGCTGATCACCGGCCCGGTGACCGAGACGCCGAACAGGTCCTTGAGCCAGCCCCACTGGAAGACCGCGACGACGGCACCGAACGAGGCGGCCACCGACAACAGGAACCCGACCGCAGCCTTGATCGGCACCAGGATCGACCGGAAGACCAGCAGGAGCAGCAGCAACGCAAGACCGACGACGATCAGCGCGAACGGCAGCAGTGCCCCGGCCAGCCGATCGGAGACGTCGATCGCCACGGCGGTGTGCCCGGTGACCGAGATCTGGCTACCGCTCTGCTGCCCCAACTCGTCGGCCCGGTCACGGAGGTCGGTGACGAGTTCGCTGGTCTGCTCGTCCTCGGGTCCGGTTTCCGGCACCACCTGGATGACCGCGGCGGTGCCCCCGGGCAGCGGCTTCGGTACGGCGTACGCGACGTTGTCGACCCCGCCGGTGAACTGACCTGGCGTGGCGGTCGGGGTGCCGCCGATGGCGACGGCCAACTGTTCGGCGGTCTGCTCGACGGTGGCCGGCTCCAAGCCGGTGGCCAGGACCAGCAGCGGGCCGTTGAACCCAGGCCCGAAGTGCTCGCTGACCAGGTCGTACGCCTGGCGCTGGGTGGTTTCCGGCGCGGCGGTGCCGTTGTCGGGCAGGGCCAGGCGCAGTTGCAGCGCCGGCACGGCCAGGGTCAGCAGCCCGAGCACGGTCACCACGATGGTGATCAGCGGGCGTCGGGTGACGAACGCCGCCCAGCGGGCACCACCGGTGCGGGCCGGGGTGTCGGCGTGTTCGGCCAGGGCCTGTTCCCGCCGGTAGGCGCGGGAGCCGGGCTTGGGTGCCAGGCGGGCACCGACGAAGCCCATCAGGGCGGGCAGTAGGGTCAGCGCGACCAGGACCGCCACCAGCACGGTGCCGGCGGCGCCGAGTCCCATCACGGTCAGGAACGGAATCCGTACGACGGAGAGCCCGACCAGCGCGATGATCACGGTCAGGCCGGCGAAGACGACAGCGGAACCGGCGGTGCCGGCGGCCCGTCCGGCCGACTCCTCCGGGCTGGTGCCGGTGGCCAGCAGGGACCGGTGCCGGGACAGGATGAACAGCGCGTAGTCGATGCCTACGGCCAGGCCGATCATCAGCGCCAGGGTGGGCGCGGTGGAGGAGAGCGTGATGGTGCCGGAGAAGGCGAGCAGGCCACCGAGGCCGACACCGATACCGACGATCGCGGTCAGCAGGTTCATCCCGGCGGCCAGCAGCGACCCGAAGGTGATCATCAGTACGACCACCGCCACGGCGACTCCGATGAATTCGGTAGGACCGATCCGTACCCCGGTGGTGGTGAACGCGTCACCGCCCACCTGCACTTCGAGGCCGGCGGCCCGGGCCGGGGCGACGGTGTCCTCGAGCGCGTCGAGGGTGCCCTCCGCCAGGTCGGCGGTGGGTACGTCGTACTGCACGGCGGCGAGCGCGGCCCGACCGTCCGGGCTGATCACCTTCCCGGCGAACGGGTCGACGACCAGCCCGACCTGGGGCGCCTGCTGCGCCTCGGTCAGCGTCTGATTGATCGCGGCGACGTACCGGGGGTCGGTGATCGTCGTCCCTTCCGGCGCGACGAAGACCAGTTGCGCGTTCGCGCCAGCGGCCGCCGGGGAGATCTCCCGGAGTTCGTCGAGCGCCTGCTGGGACTCGGAACCCGGGATGGTGAACTGGTCGTCGAACTCGCCGCCGAAGGTGACAAAGAGTCCGATCACGGCGGCCAGGATCAACGTCCAGGCGCCGACCACGATGCCGCGTCGGCGGAAGCAGGCGCGACCGAGTCGGTAGAGCAGGGAAGCCATCAAGAAAGCCCTTCGGCGTTGTGCGGTGGTGCTGGTGGTGCCAGTGCAGCTGGCGGTGCAGGTGGTGCCAGTGGTGCTGGCGGTGCAGGTGGCGCGGAGGTGACGGCCCGAAGCATGAGCAGCAGTGCGGGACGGTGCAGTCCGGCGACCTCTCCGTTGCCTTCGGTGGAGATCTCCTGCAACGCGAGGCCGTCCATCATCGCGATCACGGTCCGGGCGAGCTGGGCGGCCGGGATGGTCAAACTGACCCCGGTCCGCTGCACGACGTTCTCGATCAAACTGGTGAGGCGGTCGATTACCCGGCGCATGTGGCGACGTAACGCGGCTACGGCTTCCGGATGCCGGCTGGCGTGCAGGGCGTACTCCATGTAGACGACAGCCCAGGCCCGGTCCTGCCGGTAGGTCGCCAGGCCGCGTTCGACGGCCGCCGCGACCGGGTCGTCCTCCTCCTCCACCCCGGTGAGTTGCTCTTCCAGTAGCGCCATCCGGGCGGTCATCTCCCGCTCGAAGAGCGCGGCGAGAAGCTCGTCCTTGGTACGGAAGCTGGAGTAGAACGCCCCTCGGGTGAACCCGCCCCGGCTACAGATGTCCTCCACCCGGGCTGCCTGGAAGCCCAGCTCGGCGAAGGTGCTCAGGGCCGCGTCCAGCAGGCGTTCGACCGTCACCTCGCGGCGACGTTTGTACGGCTCGGGGCCGTCGACCGATGCCACGTCTCGACTCACGATGCACGAGTGTACTCAGTACATCTGCGTATCGAACCAGCTTTCTAAGGAGTGCCCGGTCACACTAGGCCCGCGCCGACCAGCCACGACGCGGCGGCGACGGCGTCCCAACTGAGGGTCTGGGTGGCCCAGCGGTCGAGCAAAACCTGATCGTGGCTGATCGCGAGCACACCCGCACCGCTCTCCCGGCGATACTCCTCGACCGTGTGTACGAGGTGCGCCTGGGTGCTCGCGTCGAGCATGGTGGTCATCTCGTCGCAGATGAGATAGCTCGGCCGTAGGGCCAGTGCCCGGGCCAGGCAGGCCCGCTGGAGCTGCCCATCGGAGACCTCGTGCGGGCGGCGGCCGAGCAACTCCGGGGTAAGCCCGACCGGATCGGCCAGGGCCGACAACGCGCCGTCGGCGTCCCGGCCCCGACCGGTGGCCCGCAGCGGTTCGAGGATGATGTCCCGCAGCCGGAGCCGAGGGTCAACGGCCAACCGGGGCTGCTGGAAGACGATGGCGACCCGGGTACGCATCGCCCGGGGGGCCCGGTGTCGCCAGCCAGGCACCGAATCGCCGTCGATGGTGAGCGTCCCGGTGGCAGGACGGCGCAGCATGGCCAGGACCAGGCCGAGGGTGGACTTGCCGCAACCACTGGGCCCGGCCAGACCGGTGGTAACGCCCGCCGGCAGGGTGAAGTCGACCCGGTCGAGGACGGTGTTCCGGCCGTACCGGACGGTGACCTGACGCGCGGTCAACCCCCGGCCACCAGGCACAGGTGCGGACTCGGTCATCTCAGGCTCCTCGCGGGTGGTGGCAGGCGACCTCGCCGCCGTCAACGGTCACCAGCGGCGGCTGGTCCGCACAGTACTGGTCGGGCCGGGGGCAGCGGGCAGCGAAGGCGCAGCCGGTCGGCAGCCGGGTCAGCTCGGGCGGAAACCCGGGCAACGGCCGGAACGCCCGCTCGGGCAGGGCGTCCAGCAACGCGGCGGTGTACGGGTGCCGGGGCTGATCGAACAACTCAGCGGTAGGTGCGGTCTCCACGATCCGGCTGGCGTACATCACCGCCACCCGGTCGGCGACCTGCCGTGCGGCGGTCAGATCATGGGTGATCAGCAGAATGGCGTGACCGGCGTCGCGCAGCCGGGCCAACTCGTCCATGGTCGCCTCGACCAGCGGGCGGTCCAGTCCGGTGGTGGGCTCGTCGGCCAGCAGCAGCCACGGATCGCCGGCCAGCGCCAACGCGGTGGCCGCCCGCTGGGCCAACCCACCGGAGAGCTGGTGCGGATAGCGGTCGAGGTGCTGCTCACCAAGCCGGGCCCGACCGGCGTAGCGGCGGGCGGCGGCCCGGGCATCCCGGCCGGCGGTGCCCAGCACCGAGGTCGCCTCCCGCAGTTGCGATCCGACGGTACGCACCGGCGTGAGGTGCGCGGCCGGACTCTGCGGCACCAGTCCGATCCGGTGACCCCGGATCCGGCTGGCGAGCACCCGCTCGCCACAGCTGAGCAGGTCAAGATCGTCGAGCAGGGCCCGGCCCCGGATCTCCGCGTTGCCGGGCAGCAGGCCGAGCAACGCCGAGGCGAGTACGGACTTGCCGCAGCCGCTCTCTCCGACCAGCGCCAGACACTCCCCCGCGCCCAGGGTGAACGTGGCGTCGGTGACCGCGCTGACGGTGGCGTCGGGCAGCCGGAACCGCACCGACAGCCGATCGACCCGCAGGCTGTGGTCGGCCCGGTCGCTGTGGTCGGCCCGGTCGGGCGACTTCGGCGCACGGGTGCGGTTCTCGGCAGCGGCGCTCACAGTTGCAACTCCGTACGGCGGCGGGGGTTGAGCCGGTCCCGCCACCAGCCGGAGAAGACGGCGATGGCCAGGGTCGGCACGATGATGAACAGGCCGGGCACCAGGCTGGGCCACCACGCTCCCGCGAACAGTTCCCCCCGCCCGTCATTGATCATGTTGCCCAGCGAGGCGAGGTGCGGCGGCAACCCGAGGCCGAGGAAACTCAACGAGGATTCGTGCCACACCGCATGCGGCACCATCAGCACGGCGGCCAGCCCCAACTGCGGGACCACCGCCGGCAGCAGGTGCCGTACCAGGATCCGCCACCGGGTCGCCCCACCGGAGATGGCCGCGTCGATGAAGGTCCGCGAGCGCAGGGACAGCACCTCCGCGCGCACGATCCGGGCGGTGGTCAGCCAGTGGGTCACCCCGATGGAGACGATCACCGCGCCGACCCCGGGGGCGAACATGGCGACGATGAAAATGCCGAGCAGCAGGTGCGGCAGCGACCCGAAGCCGTCCACCAGCCGCATCAGCAGCCAGTCGACCCAACCGCCGGCCACCCCGGCGATCAGCCCGACCAGCCCACCGATGACGGTGGCGACCGCCGCCGCGACCACTCCGACGGTGAGCGAGACGCGCAGCCCGTACAGCGACCGGACGAGCAGGTCCCGACCCAGCTTGTCGGTGCCCAACGGGTGCTCGCCGGAGGGTGCCTGACTGGCCGCGTCCAGGTCGACCAAGCGCTGGTCGCCCGGAAAGAGCAGCGGGGCGAGCAGCGCCACGCCGACCAGCAGGGCCAGCACCGCCAACGCGGTCCAGACCCCGATCCGGCGGCGTCGGCCGGTGGTGGGGCTGCCGATCCGGGTACGCCCCGCCGGGCGCCAGACGAGTTCGCTCATCGCAGCCGTACCCGGGGGTCGGCCAGCGTGTAGCCCACGTCGGCGGCGAGGTTGCCGAGCAGCACGGTGATCGTGGCCAGCAGGGTGAGCGCGGCCAGCAGCGGAAAGTCCACAGCCAGCGCGGCCTGTACGGTGGCTCCGGCCACGCCCGGCCAGGAGAAGACGGCTTCCACCAGGGTCACTCCAGTGATGAGTTCCGGGATGCGCGCCCCGGCGAGGGTGATCAACGGCAGCAGGCCGGAGCGCAGCGCATGCCGGACCAGCACCATCCGTTCCGGCAGTCCCCGGGCGCGGGCCCCGGTCACGAAGTCCTCGGCCAAGGTGTGCGTGACGGTTTCCCGGACGTAGAGGATGAACCACGGCGACTGGGAGATTGCCAGCACCGAGGCAGGCAGCACCAGATGCCGGGCCACGTCCCCGGCCTGAACCGTGCTGGCGCCGGCGTCGGTCAACCCGCCGCTGGGCAGCGCCCCCAGGGTCAGGGCGAAGACCGCGATCGCGGCCAACGCCAGCCAGAAGGTGGGGATCGCCTCCAGGACGTACCCGGTCCAGGTGACCGCCCGGTCGACCAGGCCACCCGGACGGCGGGCGGCCAGCGTACCGAGCGGGATGCTGATCAGCATCGCGCCGACCAGGCCAACGGTGGTGAGCAGCACGGTCCAGCCGAGCCGCTCGCCGATGAGTTCGCCGACCGGGCGGCCACCCATGCTGCGGGCGTTGCCGAGGTCTCCGGAGAGCAGGTTGGTCACCCACTCCCAGTACTGCACCAGCAGCGGCCGGTCCAGGCCCCAGTTGGCCCGCATCCGGTCAAGATCCTCGGTGGTGACCCGGGCGGCACCGGCGTCCCCCACGTACTGCAACACCGGGTCGAACGGGGACGCCTTACCGATCAGGAAGAGGCCGAACGACACCAGCACGAGCAGCGGTACGGCGGCGGCCAGGCGCAACCCGACGGTACGGGCGATCGCTGTGGTCACCGTGGCGTCCAGTCCTCAAGGTTCCACCAGATGCCGTTGAAACCGTGGTCGTGCGGCTCGGTCCGCTGGAGTTGCCCGGTCCAGGCGTCCCGCACGATGAAGGTGTGGCGCAGGAAGACCAGCCCGACGTTGGGTACGTCGGCGGCGACCTTGCGCTGGACCTCGTGGTAGAGGCTTACCCGCTCGTTCGTGTCCGCAGTGGCCCGGGCCCGGTCGAGCAGCTCGTCCACGGCCGGGTTGTCGTACCGGCCGGGGTTGGCGTAGCCCTTACCGCCGAGCTCGGAGTACAGCGAGTCGTACAGGTCGAAGTCCGGGTCGTACGGCGTTCCGCCGCCGAAGAGTACGGCGTCCTTGCCGAGTCGGGGGTCGATGGCGGTCCAGTCCAACCCGACCAGTTCCACGTCGATGCCGACCTTGCGGGCATCGGAGGCGGCTGCGGTGGCCAGGTCCTTACGCAGGCTGTCGCTGGCTGGGTACATCAGGGTGAAGGCGGCGCGCTGCCCGTCCTTGGTGCGGATGCCGTCCCCGCCGACTGTCCAGCCGGCCCCGTCCAGGACCCGGGTGGCCGCCGCTACATCCGCCGTACCGGGTCGGGTCTGGGATGACTCGAACCACTGCCCGGCGTCGGGGGAGATCAGGCCGAACGCCGGCTTGCCCTGCCCGTTGAGCAGCGTCCGCACCATGGCGTCCCGGTCGACGGCCAGGTCGACGGCCTTACGGATGGCCACGTCGCCGGTGACCGGATGGTTCATCGGCATCGAGATCATCCGGTAGTCGGAGGTGGGGTTGTCCCATCGGCGGTGGCCGGCCAACTGGCCCAGCCCGTCGGCGATCTTCGCCGGCAGCACCGCACCGTCCAGTTCACCGTTGCGCAACCGGGCGGCCCGTACGTTGTCGTCGGCAACGAAGGCCATGGTCACCCGCTTGATCGCCGGTGCGCCACCCCAGTACGACTCGTTGGCGACCAACACCAACTTCTCCCCCGCCGTCCAGGACTCGACCTTGTACGGCCCGGTGCCGATCGGCCGCTGGTTGAAGGCGGCGGTGTTGACGTCCTGTCCGGTCAGCGCCTTCGCCGGCACGATGCCCAGCGTGGTCCGCTTCACGAACGGCGCGTACGGGTACTTCAGGTTGAACACCACGGTCTGTTGGTCGGGCGCGGTGACCTCGTTGATCGCGGCATAGGCCGGACGCAGCGTCGAGTCGGTCTTCTCGTCAAGCACCGCCTGGTAGGTGAAGACCACGTCGTCGGCGGTGAGCGGCGTGCCGTCGTGGAAGGTCACTCCGGAGCGGAGCGTGAACGTGACGGTGAGGCCATTCGGGCTGACCTGCGGCAGCTTCTCGGCCAGCGCGGGCACCAGCTCCAGCTTGTCGTCGTACGCGACCAGCCCGTCGTAGATCTTGCTGGCCCCATCGACGGCGTAGCCAAGGACGGGGTTGAGCGTGTCCGGCTCGGACTGCACCCCGAGGACGATCGAGTCCGTCGATCTCGTGCCGCTCTCGGGGTTGCTGCCACACCCAGCCAGCAACACACCCACCAGGGCCGCCGCACCGATCCTCACCAACGCCCGCCGCATACCGCAGCTCCTCTGCTATTGCGAATAACTAGCAACAAGCTACGTGGCCACGATGCGCCGGTAAAGCCCGTAGTAGCCCGGATCACCTGTACCCACGGATCAACGCAACGGCTTCGCGCTGCGATAGACCGTCCCGCGGTGGGCCCCGCCCGAGGACAGGTCGCGCGGATCGACCACTTGCGGTGGGGTGATCCCGGCCTCGACCACAGCGCCTCCCCCGGTTCGGCTCCGTCGAGCCCGGAGCAGACGCACGGTCACGAACCAGCCGGCGGCCACGCCACACACCACGATGACCACCTTCTGGAGCACCCCGGCGTAGCCCTCGACCAGGTGCCAGCTCTCGCCGAGCAGATAGCCGGAGAGCACGAACACCGTGTTCCAGATCAGGCTGCCCAGCGTCGTGTAGAGCAGAAACGTCGTCACCCGCATCCGCTCGACACCGGCCGGGATCGAGATGAGGCTCCGGAAGATCGGAATCATCCGCCCGAAGAACACCGCCTTCACCCCGTGCCGGACGAACCACGCCTCGGTCCGGTCGATGTCCGACACCTTGATCAGGGGAAGCTTCGCGGCGATGGCCCGTACCCGCTCCCGGCCCAGTAGCGCACCGACGTAGTACAACGCCAACGCACCCAGCACCGAACCCAGCGTCGTCCACCCGATCGCCCCGACCAGGCTCATCTCACCCTGACTGGCGGTGAACCCGGCCAGCGGCAGAATCACCTCGCTGGGGATCGGCGGAAAGAGGTTCTCCAGCGCGACGGCCAACCCGGCACCGGGTCCGCCGAGGCGTTCCATCAGCTCCGTGACCCAGCCGGCCACTCCCCCCGAGGGCTCCGAAAGCTCCGACGCGGCGATCACCCTCGCAAATTCCATGGCTACGACGCTAAAACCTGGCACTCTGCGTCACCATGTGGCGCAGCACCCAGTTGACGTGCCCCGACCACAGCGAACAACTGTGGAAAACCGCAACGTGCCGGAATCAGCCCGGCAGGATGTGGTCTCGCCCCCCGCCAACCGCCACGCCGACTCGACACACCGTTACCTTCCTGTGTGTTCTAGACGATCTATTCCAAGGACACGGCTTTGCCGTAGAACTGGTGGCCATCTCGTAACTGCTGTAGCAACTTGGCCCGGGTCCCGGGCCGCTTGGCCTGACTGAAGCGGTGTATGTAGGCGTACCGGTTTCGGCTGTCCATCGCCTGTAGCTGTTTGGCGGCCACCTCGTCCGCAGTGATCTCATCGGGGATCGCGGCGGAGGCTGGCCCGTGATAAGCCGCAGCCCAGCGTCCATCAGCCTTTGCGCGTTCCACCTCGACCAGGCCGGCAGGGCGCATCCTTTTTGCTGCAATTAGCGCCTCGGCCTTGTCCGTGTTTATCTTTGACCACATACTGCGTCTGCGTCGGGGCGTAAACCGTTGCAAATAGTAGGTGTCGTCGAGGCGGTCGGCCCGGCCATCGATCCAGCCGAAACAGAGTGCCACCTCGAGCGCTTCGGAATAGTTGATGCTGGGCACGGCTGTGCCTTTCTTGGCGAACTTCAGCAGGATGCCATCGGTACGCTGGTGGTGCTCCTCCATCCAACGCTCAAAATCCGCCTGTGTTTCGAAGCTCAGAATGGGCAGCTCGCTCATGCCACGCTACCTCGCCACAATCCATATCACCGCGATCAACGAATGGTACACACACTTCGAGACACTGCCTGGTGCTCGCTCGCCGGGTTCGGGCCACACGGTCCCGGGCAACTTTCCCCAACGCCACCTAGCAACGCGGCGGCGCACTCACGACGTGGAGTGCGCCGCCCCGGGTGCTGCGATTATTACAGGGACCTGACGAAGGTGCGAATGTCACCGACGAGCAGTTCGGGCTGTTCCAAGGCGGCAAAATGGCCGCCGCGGTCGAATTCGGTCCAGTGCACGATCTTGTTGCCGTATTCGGCAAGTTTGCGGATCGGCAGGACGAGGTCCTTGGGGAAGACCGCGACGCCCATCGGCGTGGTCGACTCCTGCGGCTGCGACCACGAGTGCGAGAATTCGTAGTAGATCTGAGCCGAGGAACTGGCCGTGTTGGTCAGCCAGTAGATCATCGCGGTGGTGAGCAGATAGTCGCGGTCGACCGGCTCGTCGCTCCATTCCTTGAACTTCTCGGCGATCCAGGCGAGCTGGCCTACGGGAGAATCGGCCAGGCCATAGGCGAGAGTCTGTGGCCGCGACGACTGGATAGCCATATAGCCACCCAGATCTCCTTGAAAGGCCTCGAGCCGGTCCAACCGCGCCTTGTCCTGCTCGTCGAAGTCGTGCTCGCCGAACGGGAAGGTCATCAGGTAGTTCACATGCACCCCGAGGACATGCTCGGCATCAACGACACCGAGTTCACGTGAAATTCCTGAGCCCCAGTCGGTTCCCTGCGCGACGTAACGCTGGTAACCCAGTTGCGCCATCAGCGCCGCCCACGCCCGGGCGATGCGGTTGAGGTCCCAGCCTGGCTGCAGATCCGGCCCGGAGAACGCGAACCCGGGCAGCGACGGGATAACCAGGTGGACCGCGTCAGCTGGATCACCGCCGTGGGCGCGCGGGTCAGACAGTGGGCCGGCTATCTCCAGGAACTCGACCACCGAGCTCGGCCAGCCATGGGTGAGGATCATCGGGGTGGCATCCGGCTCTGGGGAGCGCACATGCAGGAAGTGAATCTGGTGGCCGTCGATCTCGGTGACAAATTGCGGGTACGCATTGAGCCGCGCTTCATATTCGCGCCAGTCGTAGGTGCTGACCCAATAGTCGGCCAACTCCCTGAGGTAGGCGACCGGCACGCCGCGTGACCACTCGGCCCCGGGAACCTCGGACGGGTATCGGGTGCGGGTGATGCGTTCGTGCAGGTCGTCGATCTGCGACTGGGCGATGTCAATCTTGAAGGGCTTCATGAAAGCCACGCTAGAGAGCATTGCGGCAAACTTCTTGCCGCAATGCCAACTAATCTCAAAAACATGCTGGAGACCTCTGCCAGGTTGCTGCGCCTACTGACGTTATTGCAGGCCAAACCGGACTGGACCGGTGCCGAACTGGCCGCCCGCCTCGACGTCAGCCCTCGCACAATCAGGTACGACGTGGACAAGTTACGCAACTTGGGCTATCCCGTGCACGCGGCTCCCGGGATCGCCGGCGGATATCGTCTCGGCGCAGGTGCAAAGCTTCCGCCCCTGCTGCTCGACGACGACGAAGCGGTCGCCGTGGCGGTGGGCTTGCGCACGGCCGCCATCGGGTCTGTCACCGGGATCGAAGAAAGCGCCGTGAACGCACTGGCGAAGTTGGAGCAGGTCCTCCCCCCTCGCCTGCGCCAGCGGGTAACCGACCTGCACACCTACACCACCCCGCTCATCAAACACGGTGATGCTGTTGCTGCCGAAACCTTGACCCGGCTGGCCGCAGCCTGCCGGGATCACCATCGCGTGCGCTTCACCTACACCACACACGAGGGCTCGACCGATGAACGTGACACCGAGCCACACCGCCTCGTGCACACCGGACGACGCTGGTATCTGATCGCCTGGGACACCGCCCGGCACGACTGGCGCACATACCGCGTCGACCGGATCACGCCCCTGCAACCCACCGGCATGCGCTTTGTCCCCCGGCCGCATCCCCCGGACCCCGCTGGTGTGATCCGAGGCGTCGACACCGCCCTGTCGACGCACCGCGCCAAAGTCACCGTGCTCGCACCAGCCTCAGCCATCATCGGCTATCTGCCCGACTCCGTGGCGGTGCAACCAATCGACGACACGACCTGCATCGTGCACGCCGGAGCGGACACCCCGTACCAGCTTGCCCTGCACATCCTCATGCTGAACAAGGACTTTCACGTCTGCGGCCCACCAGAACTGCTGGACGCTCTTGCTGTCATCCGGGACCGGTTAAATGCCATCACCCACTGAAGGCAGCCACCCACACACGGCGTCAGCCGCGTCGGGAAACGAGGCGCCGCCCAGTCCGCGGCCAACCGGTCTCGCGGCGACCGGCACGCCTTAGCTCAGCCGATCCGCATTGCTCAGCTGATCCGCGTTAGCCTTGCTGATGTCTCCGAAGCTGACCATCACGGCGATAGCACTCGACTGCCCGGATCCCATGGCGCTGGCCCGCTTCTACCAGCAGGCCACCGGACTCGAAATCGCTGACAACTCCACCGCCGATTTCGCCGGATTCATCGGTAGGGGCGGGCTCTTCATCGGCTTCCAGCGGGTCGCTGACTACCAGCCGCCGAGCTGGCCTGACCAGCGGGTCCCGCAGCAGTTCCATCTCGACTTTGCGGTCGACGACCTTGACGGGGCCGAAGCCATGGTGCTGGAGCTGGGCGCCACCAAGCCCGCCTTCCAGCCGGGCGGGGACCGGTGGCGGGTCTACACCGATCCGGCCGGGCACCCGTTCTGCCTGACCAGAAGCTGACCAGAAGCTGACCAGCGGCTGACCACCGGCAAGCCACCATAGGTACGCCGCAGGTTACCCCCCGTCCGCGTCGACGGATGGCCTGGTGCGGAGACTGGGGCATGGAGTTTCTCTGCTACCACTACGACCGGCCCGGCTCACTGCCGCTGCGTCATGAACTACTGGAAGAGCACTGGTCCTACATGGATCGGTACGCGGCAGAGATGATCGCCCGTGGTCCGACCTTCGGTGACGACGGTGAGACGCCCACCGGCAGCCTGCACATCGTCGACCTGCCCGACCCTGCCGCCGCCCGGGCGTTCGCCTTCGACGAACCCAACTACCAGGCCGGCGCGTACCGGGACGTGCTGCTCCGCAGGTGGCGCAACCTGCTGGGGCACACGATGTGGGACTTTCCCGGCGGCCGGACCGGCGGCAACCGGTATCTGGTGCTCGGCCTCGGCACGGGGCAGGCCGCCGACCTCACCGTGCCGGCCGACCAGGACGAACTGATCGCGTACGGGCCGTTGCTTTCCGACGACGGCAGCGCCTGGCTGGGCACCGCACTGCTGGTCCAAGCATCGGACCCGGACGCGGCGCGGGCCATCCTGACCGCCGACCGGTACGCCGGCATCGAGGTACACCCGTGGGAGTTCGGCGGGCGCCGGTAACAACCCGTTCGCGAAGCGTTCGGACGGCCCTGGCGTAACCCGATAGGACTCGGAGCACAACGGCTGGCAGGGCGGATCCGCTGCCGGATCGGGCCAGGTCGGACGCTGGATGGATCTTGTAGTGTCGCGCGGGTGACGACGACCCGCGCGGGCAGCGGACTGAGCCCCCGACTCTGGACGGCGCTGGTCGTCCTGGGGTTCGTGGGCCAGCTGGCCTGGACCGTGGAGAACCTCTACCTCAACGTGTTCGTCTACGACACGATCAGCGACGACCCGAACGTCATCGCCACCATGGTCGCCGCCAGCGCGGTCACCGCCACCCTGACGACCCTGCTGATCGGGGCACTGTCGGACCGGATCGGCCGCCGCCGGATCTTCATCGCCGGCGGCTATCTGCTCTGGGGACTGGCCACCGCCACCTTCGGCTTCCTCACCGTGGACGCGGTCGAGAACATCGCTCCGGCGGCCAACGTCGTACTGGTCACCGCGATCGCCGTCATCGCGCTGGACTGCCTGATGTCACTGCTCGGCGCAAGCGCCAACGACGCCGCCTTCCAGGCCTGGGTCACCGACGTGACCAAGCCCCACAACCGGGGCCGGGTCGAATCGGTGCTGGCCATCATGCCGCTGGTGTCGATGCTGGCCATCTTCGCCGGCTTCGACGGGATGACCCGCGCCGGACACTGGCAGCAGTTCTTCGTCATCATCGGGCTGATCATCGCGGCGGTCGGGGTAGCCGCCTGGTTCCTGGTGGACGACCATCCGGCCCTGACCAAGCAGGGTGGCGGCTACCTTCGAGCCGCTTTGCACGGTCTCCGCCCCCGGGCGGTACGGGAGAATCCCAGCCTCTACGTGGCCCTGGCTGCCTGGGCGATCTGGGGCAGTTCCACACAGGTATTCCTGCCGTATCTGATCATCTATGTCCAGCGGTACCTGAAGATCGAGGGGTACGCGATCGTCCTCGGTGTCGTACTCACCGGGGCCTCGATCGTCAGCGTCCTCGGTGGTCGGCTCATCGACCGGATCGGCAAGGTGCGGTTCCTGCTCCCGGCCGTCGCCATCTACGGCACCGGCCTGCTGCTGATGACCATCGCCCGGGGCATGGTCCCGGTGATCCTCGCCGGACTGGTGATGATGTCCGGCTTCATGCTCGTCGCGGCCCCGATCGGTGCCCTGGTCCGTGACCACACGCCGCCGGAACGGGCCGGCCACATCCAGGGACTGCGGATGGTCTTCGCCATCCTCATCCCGATGATCGTCGGCCCCTACCTGGGTGCCGCTGTGATCAAGGGTGCCAACGAACACTACGAGGAACTCGGCGTGGTCAAACAGGTGCCGACCCCCGCCATCTTCCTCGCCGCGACAGCCGTGCTGCTGCTGATCGTCGTACCGGCCGTGGTGCTGCGCAGGAGGGAAGCGAAGTGACCCAGGATCCGCTCACGCCATGGGGCGAGACACTGGACCCCGACAACGTCCTGCCCGAATACCCGCGACCACAACTGGTTCGGGACAGCTATCTCAACCTCAACGGCCGGTGGGCGTACGCCATCACCCCGGCCAGCAACGAGGACGAACCAGGCAGCAGGGAAAACGAACCTGGCAGCTACGAGAACGAGCCGGGCACGTACGACGGGGAGATCCTGGTGCCGTTCTCCCCCGAGTCGGTGCTCTCCGGCGTCGGGCGGCAGCTACAGCCGGACCAGACCCTCTGGTATCGCCGTACCCTCGCCCTGCCCGCCGACTTCGTACCCACCGACACACCGTCCCGGGTGCTGCTGCACTTCGGCGCGGTGGACCAGACCTGCCGGGTGTTCCTCAACGGCATCGAGGTCGGCAGGCACACCGGCGGCTACCTGCCGTTCCACTGCGACCTCACCGACGCCCTGCGCGACGGGGAGAACACCCTGGTCGTGGCGGTCCGCGACGTCAGCGACACCAGCCACCACTCCCGGGGCAAGCAGAAACTGCGCCGGGGCGGCATCTGGTACACCGCCCAGTCAGGCATCTGGCAGACCGTCTGGGTCGAGTGCGTGCCGGTCGTACACGTCGAACGACTCACCCTGACCCCGGCGCTGGCTGACGGGTACCTCGAGGTCACCGTACACGCGGCGCAGCCGGCGGCGGACGGTACGACCGACGCGGCGCACGGGACCGACGCGGCGGACGCCGGGCTGGCCGGGACCGACGCGGCACACGCGCGGGTCGAGGTCCTCGCCGACGGCGTTGTGGTCGGTGCGACCACCGCGCCCGCCGGGCAGCCGGTGCGCATCCCGATCCCGGACGTACGGCCGTGGAGCCCCGAGGACCCCTACCTGTACGACGTCACCGTCACCCTCGGCACCGACCGGGTACGCGGCTACGTCGGGATGCGGTCGTTCGGCGTCGGGCCCGACGCGGCCGGGGTGCCCCGGTTGCTGCTCAACGGTCAGCCCTACTTCCACGCCGGTATCCTGGACCAGGGCTACTGGTCCGACGGGCTGTACACCGCCCCGTCGGATGCGGCGATGGTGCACGACATCGAAACCATGAAGCGGCTCGGCTTCACCATGCTGCGCAAACACATCAAGATCGAGCCACTGCGCTGGTACTACCACTGCGACCGGCTGGGCATCCTGGTCTGGCAGGACATGGTCAACGGCGGCAGCAGCTATCACCCGCTGGTCGTCACCGCCCCGGTGCTGACCCCACTGCGGCTCGACGACCGACGACACGGCTGGTTCAGCCGGGGTGACGCCGAAGGCCGAGCCCAGTTCCGCACCGAACTGCGGGACACCATCGAGCATCTGCGCAACGCGGTCAGCCTGGCGGTCTGGGTGCCGTTCAACGAGGGCTGGGGGCAGTTCGACGCGGTACGCATCGCCGAGGAGGTCGCCGCGCTCGACCCGACCCGTACGGTGGACCACGCCAGCGGCTGGCACGACCAGGGCGGCGGTGACCTGCACAGCCTGCACGTCTACTTCCGTCCGTTCCGGGTACCCCGACGGCGGCCCGGCGACAACCGGGTCCTCGTCCTCTCCGAGTACGGCGGCTACAACCTGCGGGTGGCCGGTCACGCCTTCACCGACCGGGAGTTTGGCTACAAGCGCTTCGCCAGCGTCGGCGCGCTCGGGGCCGCCTTCAGTCGGCTGCACACCGAACAGATCGTCCCGGCCATCGCACGTGGCCTGAGCGCGACCGTCTACACCCAACTCTCCGACGTCGAGGACGAGCTGAACGGACTGCTCAGCTACGACCGGAAGGTCGTCAAGCTCCCCGAGGATCTGGTCCGCGAGGTCAACGCCACGCTCCGCATATAAGGGTGCACGCAAGAGTGTTAGGAAGGGCCCCTTCTTATGCAAAAAGCGATAAGAAGGGGCCCTTCCTAACACCAAAGCGGTTACCAGCGGTTGCGGGCCTCCTCGGCCCAGCCGACCAGCCCGTCCAAGTCGACGCGCTGACCGTCGTCGGTCTGCGCCCACCCGGAGAAGTGCCCGAAGCACTGGTGCGTCTCGCTGGCCACCACACCGAGGCTGGTCCGGGCGATCTTCTCGTGGAACGGGTGGAACTGCACGTCGGCCTGCTCGCCGCTGATCCGCCACGGCCGCAACCAGTCGCTGCGGTCGTACGTCCACCGCAACTCCTCACCGATCTTGTGCAACCGGCCGTCGACGAAGACCGCGTTCTCCGTCGTACCGGTGCCATCGGTCCACTTGCCGCCAAGCTGGATCGCCCTACCGCCGGGGCCGCTGCCCGCCGCCCAGTTCCAGGCGATCGAGTACGGCCACTTGCCCCGACCATGGTCCAGCACCGCGAACGAGTCGTCGGCGCTGATGGCGTACTCGCCGGAGGCCAGGCGTAGCCGGCCGCTGCACGGGCGGCCCACATCCTTGACCGTGTACTGGAACCGGTTCTGCCCCCACGGCACCACCACCCCGAGGGACTCGTGCCCCTCGGGCAGCGGGATCACCAGGTCCAGTTCGACGCCGGGGGCGACCGCCCGCAACGTGGAGCCGTCGGAACGCTGGTCGATGTCGATCCGCACCCCACCCCCGCGTACGACCACCGCACCAACCCCGCTGCGCTCGGGCAGTACGGCACCTCGCCCGAACGGAGCCACCACGTCCTTCTTGATCTCCGTACCGGAACTGCGGTCCAGCACGTAGACGCCGTGCAGCCCGGCGTAGTCCAGCGACGAGGCCACCAGCCCGATGATGTGGGTGGGCGTGACGATTCCCCAGTACTCCCAGCGCTTGGCTCGGCCCCAGCCGCGCAGGTTCGCCCGGTGCATCGGCTGCCGGGTCCAGCCGACCGCCTGGGGGTTGAGTCGCCCGTCGGGCAGGCAGAGGTCGACAGGCTCGGTGATCTCACGCTCATGTGTCGGCATGGCGAGAGGTTAGCCGCCCCACCAACCCCCTGGTCAGCAGGGAAGCACCGGGACGTGACTCAGCCTCGCGGGGACGTACGTCAGCCCCGCAGGGCGTCGTCGATCCCCGGCTCACGAGGGCCAAGGTGCACTGGGTCGCGACGGCTCAACACGTCGAAGGCGGCCTTGACGGCGGCCCCGTACTCCCGGAGGCTCCCCCACCGCCAGGCCCGGTCGAACCGGCTCACCGAGTCGTCGCCGACCCCGACGGCGGCCAGCCCCAGCTGCCGGCACACCGTCACCGCCCGACGGACGTGGAAACTCTGCGTCACCACGATCAGCTCCTGGACCCCGAAGATCTGCTGTGCGCGTACGCACGAGTCGTAGGTGTCGAACCCGGCATGATCCATCACCACCTTCGACTCCGGCACACCGTGCTCGACCAGCCAGCGGCGCATCGCCCCGGGCTCGTCGTACTCCCAACTGCCGTGGTCACCGGAGACCAGCAGGGCACGCACCTTGCCCTCGTCATAGAGGCGCTTGGCCAGCGCGAGCCGGGCCTCCAGGAACGACGACGGCGTACCGTCGTCGTACACCTGGGCGCCGAGCACCAACGCGACCGGGGCCGGCGGTACCGACTCGGCCGAGTAGACCCGACCCTCGGCCTCGGACCGGATCCACAGCGTGCTGGCGACGACCGCCCCGGACACCACCAGCAGGCCGGGGACGAGGACAAACACCAGACGGCGACCCCACCGCCTTAGGCCGGACGGACGTGTTGGGGTGGCCGGGCGACTGCCGGGTGCAGAATCCATCCGCTGATTCTTCCAGTACGGTCCACGTTCGGAGACCGGATGTGGAGGGCCGGTCAGGTGTCGTATTCCCCGTTCCACGGCGGATAGAACCCGAGCTGGTTCGGATAGAGCTCCACGTGCTCACCGCGCTCGCCGCCGAAGCAACACTCACCGTCGGAGCAACGCTCGCCGCCGGAGCAACGCTCGCCGTCAGAGCCACGCTCGGCGTCGGATTCGTCGACCAGGCCGAAGACGACGCCGTCGACCTCAACCGAGAAGAGCCGCACCGCGATGTCACCGAAGATCGGCTCCGGCAGTACGGCCAGCCAACCGGCCAGCACCTGCTCGGCCCGGTCGATGACGTCCTGCTCGCCCTGGGCGGTGGTGCCGGCGTACCAGATCTCCGACCCTCGGTGGTGACCGTCGTGGTCGAACCGGTGCAGCACCGCATACCAGCGCTTGTGCTCCGGCCAGTCGTCACCGATCCGCAGCCCCTCGGGGAAGGCGGCGGTGACACAGGCGAAGAACTGGCCGTCGGCGTACCGACCGATCTGGTCGGTGTGATAGCCGGGCTCGTGCATGATCGGAATCAGGTCAGGTACCGCCACGACGGTGGATCGTAGGCCCCGCCCCTGACACTCCGAACACTTCGGCGTGCCAGGGGCTCCTGGTCAGGGTCTCTGCGCGCCGTCTTCGGTCAAGACCTCACCCGAAGACGGCGGACGGTATCAGCCGAGGTGCCGGGCGAAGAACCGTACCGTGCTGTCCAGCTCGAATGCCGGGATCTCCGCATGTTTGCCGGGGTTCGCGTGCAGCGTCTTCTCCGCTGAGGCCAGAGCGTCGAAAAGCGCCAGGCCCTGGGCCCGCGGCACCCGCTCGTCGTCCCACTGCAACAGAAACTCGACCGGTACGGTGATCCGCGCGGCGGCCTCGGCAGCCCCCAGCGCCCCACCCAAGCCAAGCACCGCCGCGCGGACCCTGGGCTCGGCGGCAACGAACGGAACACCGAGCCCGCAGCCCAGCGACACTCCCCAGTAGCCCACCGGGCCAGCGCCGACGTGTTCGAGTTGCTGGACCGCGTCGAGGACCGCCTGCCATTCCGGAACGGTCTGGCGGGCTACCAGCGCCTGGAAACCAGCGATCAGTGGAGCCAACTCTGCTCCGGCTTCCACTCGCGCCTGGTTTTCAGTCGCGATCCGGTCGTACTCCGCGTTTTTCGGCCGGTCGCCATGGCCGGGTACGTCGGCCGCCACCACCGCGAAGCCACACTCGAGCACGAAGCGGCGGGCACGGAACACGACGCCAGGGGCCTTCTTGTGTTGACCACCGCCGTGTCCCATCAGGATGAGGGGACGAGTACCGACGGCACCTTCTGGCGTCCAGAGCACACCGGGGATCTCGCCAAGGGTGAAGAGCTGTTCAGAGACTCCGTCGGACGACGTCTCAGAGGTGAAACGCATAGCGCTCAAGCCTTTCGGGATGCCTTCTGCGGCACTCCCTAGGCCATGCGAGGGAGGAAGTGCCGACCTGTCATAGCGTTGATCGGTCTCACCTCCTCAGTTCGCAGCGGCGCACGGCGGCGCCGAACCTATCACACAGAACTTCACCCACGGCTGGACGATGATGTCGCCCGCTGATGCGGTGCTAGTCGCGCAGGGTGGCCCGTACGACTTTCCCGGGCTCCGGCCCGGCATGCGTGAGCATCCCACCGTCGGGGGCCCAGATCGCTGAACCGCCCGCTGCCTGGTCGAAACCGCCGCCGGTGGAGCCAGCGAAGCTCGCCACAGCGACCCACACCCCGTGATCGGCGATGACCCGCTGGGCCCGCTCGGCGGCCACGTGAGCGTCGCGGGCGTGATCGAGGACAGCGGCGACGTAGACATCCATGCCGAGCGCGGCGGTGGCCGCATCGTGCTCGGCGAATCGGGTGTCGCGGCAGATCGCCAGGCCCAGCCGCCAGCCGTCCACTTCGAGCACTGCTGGTCCGGTGCCGGCGCTGAACCGCGCCTCGGACTCGTGCACGTACACCTTCCGGTAGGCCATGCGCACGCCGGCTCCGTCGACGGCCAGCAGCGCGATGTACGCACGACCTGCCTCGTCAGCGACCGGGGCGCCCACCAGCGTCGTCGCCCCTGTCTCGGCGCACGCCTCGACGATCGGTGCCAGTCTCGGGTCGTCGACGGTGATCGCGGGCGCGTCCAGTTCGTACCCGGTCAGGGAGAGCTCGGGAAAGACCACCACCCGCGCGTGCGCCGCCCGGACCGCGTCGGCGTGCTGGGTCGCGTTCGCAATGACGTCGTACGCCACGGTCCGGGGTTGGGCAACGGCGATGACGAGCGGTTGTCGTGGCACGAGCACTCCTGCGGCTATCGAGAACCTGTCAAGCGTATTGGTCGAGTGATCTCTACGCGACGATACCCAGGGCAGATCGGACTTCGTTGGCGACCTGAGCGGCGAAATCGGCAGGTGGCGCGGCCATCCGGTTGTGCATGAAGGCAAATGCGAAGTCGTTCCTCGGATCTGCCAGGGCGATGCTGCCGCCGCTGCCCTTGCAGCCGAAAGCGGAGCGGCGACCACCCATCTCGGGAAGTCCGAGAAAGTAACCGAGCCCTTTGGGGATGGGCGCACCGAGGACGAGGTCGACCTCGGCGGTGGTGATCTCGGAGATTCGCGCGGTGCGTTGCGGTGAGATCAGGCGTACGTCCTCGACGTCACCCGTGAGGGCGGCGTACATGCGAGCGGCAGCGTGGGCGGTCATCGTGCCCGCGCAGGGAAGGTCAACGGCCAGGTAGTCGGCACGGTTACCCAGTTCGGCGCTGGGCTGGATCGAGTGCGGAGCCGCCTTGAAGAACAGCGAGTCCGCCGGCCGTCGAGCCATGGTCGTCACCCAGTTGCCGTCTTCCAGACGCGCCACCCGGTCGTGCTGCGTGGCGGGGACTCCGAAGAAGAGGTCATCGGCGATGCCGAGTGGACCGGTGACGTGCTCGTACAACACCTGGGCGATAGGTCGTCCAGTGACTCGCCGGACGACCTCGCCGAGGATGTAGCCGTACGTCAGAGCGTGATACCCGGTGGCGGTGCCGGGTTCCCACAACAGCGGCAGCTCGGCGATCCGGGCACACATGCCAGCCCAGTCGCCGAGGTCGTCGACCGTGATTTCCGCCGGTGCCTGCGGTATGCCGGCCGAGTGCGTGAGGACATGGGCGATGGTCACTCGGTGCTTGCCGCCAACGCCGAATTGCGGCCAGTACTCGGCGACCGGGGCCTTGTAGCGCAGCAGTCCTCGATCGGCCAGGACGTGCACCAGCGTGGAGGTCGTCCCCTTTCCGGTTGACCAGCTATTGAACAGAGTGTGGTGATCGACCAAGCGCCCGGTCGCGGGATCGGCCTGACCAGCATGGGCATCCACCACTGGTGCGCCCCGTAGATAGGCGGCGACTTGCACCCCGGTCTCCTGGCCGGTCTCGACCAGATGGTCGAGCAGCTTCTGCACCCTCGCCTGTGCGTCCATCGCCAAGGTTCTCCGTCCCCGTAGCAACGCACCGCAACCAGCACTGGCGCTGGCGCACGTTACGGTCGTTATCGGAAATGTTAATGGTGATAACTCGGGAGTGTACGATGCTCACGTGGCAACGCGAAAGCTTGATCCGCCGACCGTGGTCGACACCGCCCTGAAGCTACTCAACGAGGTTGGCCTCGATGGCCTGTCGCTGCGTCGACTGGCGCAGGAACTCGGCGTTCAGGGACCAGCTCTCTACCGGCACTTCGCCAGCAAGCAAGACCTGCTCCGGGCCATGGCTGATGCGATGTTCACCCCGGAAATGGCCATCCTTGAGCGGCCCCCGCCCCGGGCAGACTGGGCCGACTGGCTCATCGCTCGTTCCCGCGCGGTACGCCGGATCATGCTCTCCTACCGCGACGGCGGACGCCTCAAGGAGCATCTGCACAACCCGTCCGACCAGTGGCCAGGACTGGAACTGCTACTGCAGATGATGGAGGAGGCCGGCTTCGCCGTCGAGTCGGCGCTCTACGGCATCTACACGATCGGTAACCACATCCTCGGCTCAGTCATCGCCGAGCAGGAGATGCAGGCTCGACAGGAGCTACCGGCCGACCGTGCACAGATCGATCCCACCCGCTTCCCCCGAATCGCGTACGGGGCAGCCCTGCGCAGCCAAGGCCGGGACTTCGATCGGGAGTTCGAGTACGGCCTGCACCTCATCATTTCCGGGCTTCGCGCAGGCCTTGACCCCAGCAGCACGGAAGACTGACAGCCCAGGTCGGCGCAGCCGTACGCGATCACTTCCGGCACAGCGGTACGTCCGGTATCACCTCGTTGCGGTTGAGCACGTTGGCCGTCCCGCCAATGCCGCCCTCCGCCTCGATGGGTTTCGCGTCGAACACCCGGAGGAAGACGTTGATCACCTTGACCACGGCAGTGGGGAGTCGATAGCCCACGCCGTAGTCGGTGAAAAGGTTGAGCGTCGCCCCCCGGCATACCGTGATCGGGGCGCCCAGCGCCGAACCGATCGTCACCCCGACCGAGGCGGTCAGCCCGACGTACAAACCGGTGCTGAACCCGAATGCGCCGATCCCGACATGCATCCGCGCCTGGTACGCGAAGAGCAGGCCGTTGACGCCGACCGAGATGCCGGTGATCGAGTTGGTGAGGCTGTCCTTGACCTGGAATCCCGCTGGTTTCCAGGCGTCGAACGAACCGTTCTCGTAGCCGAAGCCAAGCTTCCCGCCGAAGGCGTACGTGGCCTTGGCCTGGATGTTGCCGTTCTTGGCGGAGAACGCTGTCTGGATGGTCAGCGACTGGTTCACCGTGGCCGAGAAGGGCACCCCGAGGAACGTGCCCAGGGGTACGGCGAAGTCGACCGGGATCGTGATCCGACGGTTGATGTTGTGGCCCGCTCCGAGCGCACTACCGCCCTCGACCTCGAGCCGCAGCCCAGTACCACCGGTTATCTCGAACTTCGCCTTCTTGATCGAGCCGTTGTCGATGACCAGGTCGAAGGTGCCGGATGGCCTCTCGAACATCAATTCGAGCGTGCCGACCAGCCGAATGCCGTCACTGTCGTAGGTGAAGTGCAGGCCGATGCCGGTCGCACAGCAGGTCGGGGTCACGTTGAACTTCCCGGCGGGGATCTGGGCCGATTTCGACTGGCCGGGCAGCCGGCCGCCACCACCACTACCACCGCTGCCATCACCACTACCGCCACCGCTGCTGCCGGGCCCCGGCTCGCTCTGCTCGGTCTCCTCGGTTTCCGCCCAAAACGGCTCACCAGCCGGGTTGGCAACCACCGGATCACCGGCCGGGTTGGCGACCATCCGATCGAACGGGATAGGCCGGTCACTGGTGAACCGGCCGTCCCGGATCACCTCGGTGATTTCCACCGGTCCGATGGTCACCGCCAGGTCGTCGCCGTCGGGTCGTACATCGATCACCCGCCCCACCCCGCGACCGGTGATGAACATGACCTTGCCCTGGGCGAGTTCTCCAGCCCGTTTGGCGCGCGGATCGATCCGCCAGGTCAGCCCGTCGGCGGTCACCGAACGGACCGACCGGCCACCGCCGCCCACGATGACCACGTCCGGTTGGTACGTCACCTCCCGATGCGCTGCCGGCGCCTGCCCATAACGCCGATCGGCCTCGGTGACCGGGGCGTCGCCACCGGCCCGGTCCTCCGACCGGTCGTCGCCGCAGGCCGTCGCGCCGAGCAGCACGGCGACCGAGGTCGCCGCTGCCAGCAGGCGTCGACGGGTCAGAAACTGGGGCTTGACCATGGCACCTCACGACCGAGTCTCGTGACACTGAAGTAGCACTTGAGTGACGTTGGGCTGGCGCTGGATCAGATTCGGCTGACGACCTTGCGGGCCAGATCCTCGAGCGGCTTACGGTTTTCCGCCGGGTCGTTCAGCCGGACCAGGCGGATCGACACCCACTGGCCGGACTTGTTGATCCACACCGCTTCAAAACTGGCGTACGCCTCGTCCCCGACCCCGGCCAGCGGACGCAGTTCGTGCCCGAGGTCCCGCTCGATGTCGAGGTACTTCTTCGCCCCGTCGCCGACGAAGACCTCCACCTGGGCGGTCGGCCCGGTCACCGGACCGGTGTAGGTGCAGGTTTCTCTGACCCGTACGGCTTCCTGAAGTGGAGTGCCGGCCAGGTGTTCCGCCTCCTGCTTGGACACCAGGGCGCACGGATCGATTTCGGACTGGGCCGCCGCCTCGGTGGGCTCGGCATCAGCCGTGGCACCCGCGTCAGCCGTGACAGCGACGGTCGGCTTGGGTGCATCACCGCCTGTCAGACCGCTCCCGTCCGGACTGCCGCAGGCGATCAGCCCGACAATCACCGGCCCGGTCAGTCCCGCCAGCATCGCAGCCGACCGGATGCGTACTCGCCTCATGGGTTGGGTCCTTTCCTGGATGGTCCCGGGCTGTGCGGTCAGATTCGGCTGCGGACCAGGCCGACCAGTCGGACAGCGGCCGGTCGGTCGGAGTTGCTGGTGACGCTGGTGACCACCTGGATCTCGCAGGCCCGGTTTCCCACCACGAACTCAGCGACATTGCCGGGGGCGAATCGGATACCGTCCGGCCCCGGCTCGGTGGTGCCGTAGGCGGAGACCTCGGGCAGTTGACCGTCGGCGGCGGTGCCGGCGGAACCGATGCTTACCGTGATCGAGTGGTAGTTCTCCGCGTTCTCCCACGTGCAGACGCTTTCACCAACGCCGTCACCCGGCCCACCCCCGTCGTTGGACCCGATGATCGCGGTGACTTCGGCTGCGGTAAGCAACGTGCAGGCATCCACCTTCTTCCCGCCACTGGGTGTCCCATCGGACACCCCGCCGGGTGCCCCGGCAGAAGCACCTGCCCCGTCGGCACCGCCGCTGCGGGTCTGAACGACCGGCTTCGTCGTACAACCTGTCGCGACGAGCGCCACGGCCAGCATCATGACAGCGATCCGGCGGCGAACGCCCGCCCGACCACGATCGTCTGGTTCACTCGTCGACATCGGATCCACCACGATCGGGGTGTTCGTCATCTCCAGCCTCCGAAGTCGTGCCACGGTCAGGGTCGTACGGAAAAAGCAAGATCGCCGGGCCGAGCCGGTCGACCCGCCAGCCTGCGGTGCTGGCCACGGCGGCAACCGCCTCCTGGTCCGCGCCCTCCACCAGGGCCAACACCACTTCGTCGGCGGGCAGCCGCACCGCGCAGACCAGCCGGGTGTGTGCTGTGGTCAGTGACGACAGCAGCGCCATCGGTGCCTCGCCAAGGCCGTCGTAACGCTCAAGGGCGAACAACCGGCCGGTCATACCTCGAAGCTAGGGGCGAATCCACCGCGACGAATCGGGGGTTTCCCTATCCGTCGACCTCGGGCAGGCTGGCCATCACCGCGCCCAGTTCGGCCCGGCTGGAGATGCCCAGCTTCCGATAGACCCGGGCCAGGTTGGCCTCCACGGTCTTCGGGCTGATGAACAACTCGTCCGCGATGACCCGGTTGGTACGCCCCAGCGCGGCCAGCCGGGCCACCCGGGCCTCGGTGGCGGTCAGTTCCAGCGGGGCGGAGGTCCGCGCACCAACCCGCGTCAACTCCGTACGGGCACGCTCCTCGAAGGCCGTCGCGCCGAGCGCGGCGAACTCGGCAGCGGCGACGGTGAACGCCTCGCGGGCCTGGCGTTTGCGGCGAGCTCGACGGTGGACCAGCCCGGCGACCAGCAGACAGCGGGCCCGGTCCAGCGGCAGCACATCCACCGGCAGCTCGGCCCGAGCCGCCGCCAACTCGTCGAGTGCTGTCGCCGGGTCGACGCCTGTGGCGCTGGCCAGCAGTGCCCGGCTGCGGGCCAACCCCAGCCTGGTCCACGGGCGGGGCAGCCGTTGGTGGCGCTCGACAAGCCGGTCCAGTACGACCGCCGCGGTGTCCAGGTCGCCTGCACCGACACAGGCCTCGATCCAGTCCGGTTCGAAGCGCAGCGCCAGCGGCTCGACCAGTCCCAGGGTGTCCGCTGTCGCGGCCAGCCGGCCGTACCCAGCTGCCGCTTCGCCGAGCCTGCCGGCGCAGAGCGCGACGAAGGCGGCCAACTGCTGGTTGATCCGCCGGCACCAGGCGTCGTCCAGTTCGTCTGCCCGCCGCAGACCGGCCTCGGCCAGCTGCCCGGCCTGCGTCAACCGACCCCGGTAGGCGTCCAGCAGCCCGGCCAGCCACGTCTCACCGACCAGGCCGGTGCCCAACTGCTCACCCAGCTCGCGGGCTGCGGCTATGTGCCCCTCGGCGGCGGCCCATCGACCGGCCAGTAGCTCGGTCTCGCCGAGATGCATGATGAACTCGTGCTGCGATGGCTCATCGCCTCGGGCGGTCGCCTGGTGCAGCATCCGGTGCAGCCGTACCCGCGACCGCTCGTGCTCGTCGATCGACCGCCACCAGATCGCCGGAATCGTCCCGGCCAGCCAGGAGGGTTCGTCACCTTCCAGCGCCAACGCCCGGTCCAGCAATTCGGTACGGGCCGGACGGCCGGTGCGTACCTCGTTGAACATGAGCAGCAGCAGCGCGTCGGCCAGCAGTGCCCGGTCGTCGTCGCTGGTGGAGAGCAGCCGGACAGCGGACTCGGCATCGCGTCGGGCCGGCTCCGGAGCATCCTGGAACAGACTCAGGTGGGCATGAAGTCGCCCGGCCAACGCCGTACCGTCGGGTGCCGCCGCCAATCCGCGGGCCGCAGCCGACACGGCCATCTCGGTATCGTCGGCGCACCAGGCCACGATCGCCCGCAGCAGCAGCGCCTCGGCGCGCAGTGCACCGGTCGTCTCGTTGGCCACGGCGTCGGCGGCTCGGCCCGCAGTGGAATAGTCGCCACTGTCGAACTGGCACCGGGCAGCGGCCAGCCGGCGACGTCTGCGCTGCTCCACCTCCGCCACCGGGGTCAGCTCGGCAGACCGTTCGTGCAGCTCAGCGGCGAATTCGGGAGCGCCCCGGGCGCGTTGCCGGTCGGCTGCCTCGGCCAACTCGCGGGCGACAACGGCGTCGGGTTCGACCGTGCAACGGGCGAGGTGCCGGACCCGCTCATCCGGTTCGGCAACCGCATCCGCCAGTTCGCGGTGCAGCCGACGGCGTACCCCGGGCGGTATGCCGGTCCGCACCGCGGCCGCGTACACCGGGTGGGTGAACTCGACCGTCGTCGGCGTCACAGCCAGCAGACCGGCTTCCTCGGCCGGGTCGAAGGCGACCGGGGAGACTCCGGCCGCAGTGAGGTCGCGCAGGGTCGGGCTGGTGCACAGGGCCGCCAGCCGGACAGCGTGCCGGCTGGCTGGCGGCAGCGCCGTCAAGGCGTCGGCCAGCAGTTGCTGCATCGACGACGCGACCGGCAGGTCCTCACCCGGCAACGGCAGCCGAGGTAGCCGCAGAATGGCCCGTCCCAACTCGATCGCCAGCAGCGGATTGCCGCGTGAGTGGTGGGCGATCCGGGCCAGCAACGGGCGGCTCAGCGTGGTACCGAGTCGGGCACGCAGAACATGGTGCAATGCTCCGACGCCCAGCGGCGCCAGGGTGATCCGGGTGAGTGGACGACCATCCGGGTGCTGGTCGAGACCGAGCGGCGCCGCCGGCAGGGCCGGTTCGGTCGTTCGGCTGGCCAGCAGAATAGTGACCTGCGACGCTACCCGTCGTAGCGCGAACCGCAGGGCCCGCTCACTGGGCGGGTCGAGCCAGGGGGCGTCGTCCACCGCGATCAGCACCGGTGGGCCATCGGCTGCGCTTTCCAGCAGCGACCGTACGGCCGCACCGATCGTCCGGTCGTCGACGACGACGTCCGGGGTGTCCGAGGCCAGCAGCACCGCCTCTGCCGCCACCTGCTGCGGCCGGGGTAGGTCGGCGGTCCGCGCTGCCAGCGGGCGCAGCAGATCGGCGAGTGCCGCGAACGGCATGACCATCTCGGATTCCGTTGGTGCGCAGGTCAACACCGTCCAGCCTCGACGGGTGGCGTCAGCCACCAGCGCCTGCCAGACCGCTGTCTTCCCGATACCGGCTGGCCCGTCGAGCAACACCGCCTGGCGGGCGAGGAGTGCCTGCCAAGCTTCATCGAGTACGGCGTCCCGGCCGGCAATCGTGCCGTCCACCCCGTCATCATGGCGAACCCCGTCGACATGGAGCTCGACGGGGCTGATTGCCGAACTTCAGAGCCGCGCGCAGGCCACGTCAGTCATCAGGTATCCGCCCCGGGTTCTGCCGCGACGCGCTGGTCCACACTGGTCCAGATCCGTGCTGAGGCTGTCGCCCGCCGACGGCTCGTATACACCAGATGGATGAACATCGCGCCCACCATGCCGGCCACCCCGGCGGCCACGACGATCCACCAGGCCACCCCGATCTGCCGTACGGCCAGCCCGACGCCGAGACCGACGAGCGCACTGTTGACCAGGCTGACCGTGCCGGAGAGGCTGGTCAGGTCACGGGTCCACCGTCCGCCCGGCGGCCGGCCCGGGAAGGCACCGGGATCATCGAGTGTCCGCAGGATCAGGTACGGCCCGACGTCGGGGGCCCGCCGCACCAGGTACGTGCGGACCGTGTCGATCGCCACCGAATAGAGCCGGGTGCGGTTGGCGAATTCCACCTGACGTACGAAGACGGTCAGTCCGAGCAGCAGCACCAGCGCGCCGAGGCCGATGACGGCGCTGGTGTTCGCCGCGCCCGCACCGCCGCTGGTGATCAGGCCACCGGAGACCGCGGTGGCCGCCGAGGCCACCACCAGAAAGAAGTTGAATCGGGCGGTGGCCTGTTCGGTGTTGGCCCGAAGCGCCTCGCGTAGGTGCTCGTACTCGGCCAGCGCCACGGTCAGTGCGACATCTGGCTCGTCGGCCACGGCCCCTCCCCGCTCTCGCCAGTCGTCGCGAGCGTAGTGAGGCCGTGCCACGTTACCCGTCGCTGTCCCGCCTCATCAGCCACTATCCAGACGAACAAGTAGATAGGTTCAGGAAAGCGACAAAGACCTCAGATGTCGTTGTTCCACCCTCGCTTGATCGCCGTAGCCGTCGTCGGTGCCCCGACGGCGCGTACCGTCCACAGCCGGGTGGGCTCCGGGTGATCCCGGAGCGAAATCGCGGTGCCCACCCCGAGCCGGCGATCGTCACGTACCCAGGCCACCAGATGCCGGTTGCCACTGACCAATTCGAGTTGCACCATCAACCGATCCTGGACCACGCCAGCCATGGCAACCCCTTCCGCCTCACGATCGTGACCGGTGGGCGTATCGCACCCGGACCAGTCATCGGACCCGGCAAGAATGCGGGCCGCAAAACCCGAACGCAACGCATTTCAATTTCCCGAGAGACAGGACAGGCGTTGGAAAATATGCGCGACAGGCGCGTCTGATTGGGGCGGACGCAGGGGCTACCCGACAATCAGGCACGGGGCTACCTGGGGGTTGAGCACGTACGGGCCACTGGGAATCAGGCACGTACAGGCATGGTTGAACAGGCTGGCGTCGACCACCGGCACCCGGTGCCGAACTGGGCTGCCGGGTTCAGCGATCGGTTCGGCAGAGCCGGAGCACGACAGAGTTGCGAGGTCGATGACATCGTGTCTGACCCGCCGACTACGCTCGCCGGAGCGTCCTGTGGGTCGTTTAATGACAGATCCGCCGGAGTCGCACCGTACCGGCCAAGACGTGGGAGTACGACCAGGTGACTGCACAGCCCGAGACCCTGTACGGGGCCGACGACCTCACCCATCTGGAGGGTCTCGACGCCGTCCGGAAACGACCCGGAATGTATATCGGGTCCACCGACAGTCGGGGCATCAACCACCTCGTCAACGAGATCCTGGACAACGCCACCGACGAAGGGGTGGCCGGGCACGCGACCCGGGTGGAGGTAACCCTGCATGCCGACGGCTCGGTGCAGGTGGACGACGACGGGCGGGGTATCCCCACCGACGTCAACGCCAAGTCCGGGCTCTCCGGCGTCGAACTGGTCCTGACCCGGCTGCACGCCGGCGGCAAGTTCGGCGGTTCCGGCTACAAGACCTCGGGCGGCCTGCACGGCGTGGGTGCCTCCGCGGTCAACGCCCTCTCCCGGCGCTTCGACGTCACCGTCCGACGGGACGGCAAGATCTACCAGATGTCCTTCCGGCACGGCGTGCCGGGCGTGTTCGACGGGCCTGAGCCGGATGCCGACTTCACCCCGGAATCCGGGCTACGGGTCATCGGGAAGACCGGCCGTGGCCAGGCAAGTGGCACCTCGATCCGCTACTGGTACGACGCCCGCTACTTCGAGACCGGCGCTGCCCTGGACGTCGAGGCGGTCCGGGCGAAGCTACGCAACACGGCGTTCCTGGTGCCCGGGGTCAGCTACCGGCTCGTCGACGCCAACTCCGACGAGGCGGCCGAGTCGGAGGTCTTCCACTTTCCCAACGGGCTGACCGACATGGTGGACTTCCTGGCCCCGTCCGGGGAGAAGTCCGTCAGCGGCACCCTGCTGGTCACCGGCGAGGGCACCTACAAGGAGAACGCCGCCGACGCCAACGGTGTGATGCAGGCCAACGTGGTCCGCCGCGCCGAGGTGGAGATCGCCTTTCGCTGGGGCACCGGCTACGAACGCACCGTCGAGTGCTTTACCAACACCGTCCGCAACGCGCATGGCGGCACTCACCGACGCGGGTTCGAGCGGGCCGCCGTACGGACCCTGACCGAGGCGATCAAGAACACCCGTGGACTACTCAAACCCAAGGACGAGCCGCCGACCCTGGAGGACGTCCTGGAGGGGATGAGCGTGGTGATCCACGTACGGATCCCGGAACCGCAGTTCACCTCGCAGACCAAGGACGAGCTCTCCACCGCCGGCATCACCAAGGTCGTGCAGAACCTGGTCGAGCAGCACCTCAAGGCGTGGCTGGACGACCGGCGTTCCCGGGCCGAGGCCCGTACCGTCCTACAGAAGATCGTCGACGCCGCCAAGGTGCGGCTGACCCAGAAGCAGCAGAAGGACGCCGCCCGGCGCAAGACCGCGCTGGAGGGCGCGTCGATGCCGGCGAAACTGGTGGACTGCCGCGCCACCGGCATCGACCGCAGCGAACTGTTCATCGTCGAGGGCGACAGCGCGTTGGGCTCGGCCCGACTGGCGCGGGTCTCGGAGTACCAGGCACTGCTGCCGATCCGGGGCAAGATCCTCAACGTGCAGAAGGCCAACCTCCAGCAGGTCCTGGACAACGCCGAGTGCGCGGCGATCGTGCAGGTCATCGGGGCGGGCTCGGGGCGTACCTTCGATCTGTCGGCGATGCGGTACGGCCGCATCCTGATCATGGCGGACGCCGACGTGGACGGCGCGCACATCCGTACCCTGTTGATCACCCTGTTCGCCAAGTACCTGCGTCCGGTGATCGAGTCGGGTCGGCTGTACGCGGCCATGCCGCCGCTACACAAAATCACGACCAAGGGCCGCAACGCGCAGACCATCTACACCTACACCCAGGCCGAGATGGTCAGCACGGTCGCCCGCCTGGAGCGCTCCGGCAAGCAGATCGTGACGCCGATCCCCCGGTTCAAGGGCCTTGGTGAAATGGACGCCGACGAGTTGTGGGAGACCACGATGAACCCGTCCACCCGGGCCGTCCGGCGGATCACCATGGCCGACGTCGAGGCGGCGGAGCAGGTCCTCGAACTGCTCATGGGCGAGAAGGTCGAACCCCGCAAGAACTGGCTGATCGAGTCGGCGGGCCGGGTCGACCAGGAGACCCTGGACGCCTGATGAGCATTCCTCCCGCATTCCCCGCTCCCGTCGTAGAAAGCGCTGAGTGATGGCACGCCGCAAGGGCACGCAGTCCCGGGTCGACCTGTCCGCCTTCGACAAGGCGGGGGCCCAGGTCTTCGACAACCCGCTGACCACCGAGGTCGAGGACTCCTACCTGGAGTACGCCTTCTCGGTCATCCATTCGCGGGCCCTGCCGGACGCCCGGGACGGGCTGAAGCCGGTACACCGCCGCATCCTCTACTCGATGAACGAGCAGGGACACCGGCCCGACCGGGGCTACGTGAAGTCGGCCCGGGTCGTCGGTGACGTCATGGGTAAGTACCACCCGCACGGGGACACGGCGATCTACGACGCCATGGTCCGGCTTGCCCAGGACTTCTCCCTGAACGTGCCACTCATCGACGGGCACGGCAACTTCGGCTCACCGGACGACGGGCCGGCCGCGGCGCGGTACACCGAGGCGCGGATGTCGAAGGAGGCGATGCTGCTCGTCGGCGAGCTGGGCGAGGGCACCGTCGACTTCCGCCCCAACTACGACGGTTCGCTCACCGAACCCGCCGTACTGCCCGCCGCCTTCCCGAACCTGCTGGTCAACGGCACCTCGGGCATCGCGGTCGGGATGGCCACCAACATGATCCCGCACAACCTCGGCGAGGTGGTCGCGGCGGCCCGGTGGCTGATCAACCACCCGGACGCCACCCTGGACAAGCTCATGGAGTTCGTCCCCGGTCCCGACCTGCCCACCGGCGGGATGCTGCTCGGCCTCGACGAGGTACGCAAGGCGTACGAGACCGGTCGGGGCGTGGTGCGGATGCGGGCCCGGGTCGAGACCGGACCGCTCGAGGGCGGCCGGGGCCGACAGGCCATCACCGTCACCGAACTGCCCTACGGGGTGGGCGCGGAGAAGGTGATCGAGGCAATCACCGACGAGGTACGCGGCAAGCTGATCACCTCCGGTCCGCGCAAGGGTCAACGCCAGCCGGCCCGGTTGCAGGGCATCGCCGACGTCAAGGACCTCACCGACCGGGAGAACGGCACCCGGCTGGTCATCGAGTGCAAGGTCGGCGTCAACCCGCAGGCGCTGCTCGCCGACCTCTACCGGCTCACCCCGTTGGAGCAGTCGTTCGGGGTCAACAACCTGGTGCTGGTGGACGGTCAGCCGCGGACCCTGGGCCTCAAGGCGCTGCTGGAGGTCTTCCTCCGGCACCGCTACGAGGTGGTGACCCGGCGTACGGAGTTCCGCCGCAGCAAGCGCCAGGAGCGCCTGCACCTGGTGGACGGTCTGCTGATCGCCCTGCTCGACATCGACCGGGTGGTCCGGCTGATCCGGGAGAGCGAGAACGTGCAGGCCGCCAAGGACGGCCTGATGAGCCGGTTCAAGCTCTCCGACATCCAGGCCACCTACATCCTGGACACCCCCCTGCGCCGGTTGACCAAGTTCGACCGGCTGGAGTTGGAGACCGAGCAGGAGCGGCTACGCAACGAGATCGCCGAGTTGACGACGATCCTGGACGACGAGCGCGTCCTGCGTAAGGTCGTCTCCAGCGAACTGGCGGCGGTCGGCAAGCAGTTCGCGGCGGAACGCCGTACCACCCTGATCGACGGTGACCTGAAGGAGGTGCTGGCCGCCTCCGCGCCGGCCGGGCCGCTGGAGGTCGCCGACGACCCGTGCCAGGTGATCCTTTCGGCCACCGGGCTGGTCGCCCGGACCGCCGCCGAGTCCGAGGAGTCGACCGAGGGGCGGCGGCGCAACGGCCGGGTCAAGCACGACACCGTACGGGCGATCGTCCACGCCACCGCCCGGGGCCAGGTGCTGCTGGTGACCAACCAGGGACGAGCCTTCAAGACCGACGTGCTGCCGCTGCCGGTCCTGCCCGAGCAGGCCGGGACCGTGTCGCTGCGGGGCGGAATGTCCACGGCCGAGCTGCTGCCGCTGCAACCGGGCGAGCACGTCGTCGGCTTGGCCCCGCTGGGCGGTACGGATACACCGTCGCCCGGCTTGGCCCTGGGTACCCGGCTCGGCGCGGTGAAGGTCTGCGCGCCGGAGTGGCCGGTACGCGCCGACGAGTTCGAGGTCATCGGCCTGAAGGAGGGTGACGAGGTGGTCGGGGCGACCTGGCTCACCGACGGCACCGAGAGCCTCGTCTTCGTCAGCTCCGACGCCTCGCTGCTCCGGTTCGCCGCCTCGATAGTCCGGCCGCAGGGCCTCAAGGGCGGCGGGATGGCGGGGATCAACCTCGGCTCCGACGCGGAGGCGGTGTTCTTCGGCGCGATCCGTACCGACGATCCGCAACACGGTGAGCCGATGCTGGTGACTTCCAGCGGGCGCAGCGTCAAGGTGACCCCCTTCGCCGCCTATCCAGCCAAGGGCCGGGCGACCGGCGGCGTGCGGTCGCAGCGGTTCCTCAAGGGTGAGGACCGGCTGGAGGTGGCCTGGATCGGGCCGCGTCCGGTGGCGGCGACCCGCACCGGTGAGCCGATCGACCTGCCGGAGGAGGACCCGCGCCGGGACGGTTCCGGGGTGGCCACGGTCGTGCCGGACATCGTCGGTCACCTGATCGAACGGGACTGACCCAGCTGGTAGGCCGGTAGTCGTCGCGCGCTGCGAAAACGGCCGAAGGGTGTTGAAGTCGGTTTATGTCGACCGACTTCAACACCCTTCCGGCATTCCGGGACAGTCACCGTCACCGGGGACGGTCGCCGGGCCTGGTCAGACGCGGGTGATGCGTACCGCGTCCGCGACGACGTAGCCGGTGCCAGTGGTCCACCGGCTCACCCCCACCTTGTCGCCGGTACCGGCGGCCAGGGTGAACACGCCGAGCGAGACCCATTGACCACCGTTGACCCGCTGGTTGACGCGTACGGTCTGGTTGCCGCTGGTGGTGGCGACGACGTACGGGGTCGAGTCGTTGTAGCCCGAGTCGGCGGGATACCAGACCGAGACCTCGTACGAGCCGGTCTCGGGCAGGGTCGCCTTGTACCAGGCGGCGTCGCTGGCGGAGACCGGCGTGGCGTAGCGGTAGTCGACGCCCATCCGCTGACTTGAGTAGGCCGACGTGCCCCAGTTGGCGCTTGCCGTGAATGCGCCGCTGGTGGTGTTGTCGACCGTCACGGTGAACTGCTGCGGCGGAGTGGTCGTGCTGGTCGAGACGTCGAGGTAGTCACGGTCGATGTAGATCTGCACGCCGCCCCAGGTCTCGTAGCTGTCCCCGGTGTACTGGTGGATGCGCTGGTGGTTGGCGTAGTACCCGCTCGGGCAGTAGTTTCCGGTGTTGGTGTCGGCCACGCCGTTCCACCAGCCGAAGAAGATGTGGTCGACCCGGGTGTACCGAGAGTCGTTGTAGGCGTTGCACAGGTCCAGGACTCCGGAGGAGCCACTGGAGTACATGCCGGAGAGGTAGCCGAGCGCGTGCAGCCGCTCGGTCCAGCCGGAGAGGTACGACAGCACGGCCGCCTTGCACGACTCGGTCGAGGGGTAGTGCTCGATGTCGTTGTAGATCGCGCTTCCGGCGACGATGCCCAGCGCCTTCGCCGCGTTCACCGCAGCGGTCGCCCGCGTCGCGCCCTGGGACCGGGCGGTGGCCGTGTCGTACGACATCTTCGGGGTACGCGTGCCGCACGGCGCCTGGTTGTCCAACTCGATGGGGATCAGGTGCCAGCCGTTGTTGATCTGGTTGGTCACCCAGGTCGCGGTCAGGTTGGCCTGCGTGCAGGAGCGGCTGCCACCACTGATGTAGATGCCGACCGCCCGGTACGGCGAGCTGTTGCGCCAGGTGTTCATGGTGGACTGCGAGGGCGCGGTGCAGGTGTCGAAGCCCTTACCCGTGTAGGTACCCGGTTGGGGACTGGCTGCCGCTGCTGCTGCTGCCAGTGAGACGGGCTTCGTGGCGGTACGGACGGTGTCCAGGGAAACCGGTGTGGCGTCCCGGCCGAGGCTGGCGGCCGCCAGGATCCGGCGCACCGTCTCCGCCGTACCCTGGGTGTGCTCGGCGGTAACGAGCACACCTGCGTCGGGTACGGCGACCTGGATGGTTCCGTCGCGGGAGACCAGCGATTCGGCAGTGGCCCCGCCTTCGGCGGCTACCGCGGTCTCCGCCGTCAGTCGATCGGCGGTGACCCCGTCAAGCGGCTCGATGACCAGTCCCGCCGTCCGCCCGACGAGGTTCGTCGGACACCAGGGCTCGGCACTGGGATGGCCAAGGTAGACCGCCGGTTGGTCGAACCGGACGCACGCGTGTGGATCGCTCGACAGATCGACGATCCGCCAGTCGGCGGGTACCGCCACGCGGTAGCCGCGGTAGTCGACGGTCTGTTGATCGGACGGGGCTGACCAGGCTGGGGTCACCGCCGCCGCCGTACCGACGATGGCCGCCGCCAGGCTGGCCATGAGCCTTCTTGTTCTCACTCGCTACCTCACTTGGGGGAAAGTTTTGCATGAGGGTGCCACAGTGCAAGTTTTTTACCATCGACGAGCAGCCGATAGCCAGAGAAAGGGTTCAATTCGGCAGGACGGCGTCCGCGCCCACGCCGAAGGTGCGATGGACGAACTTCTGTCTTGTTTCCGACAGTTAGACTACGATCGCCATCCATGAACAGGAAAAAGGCCGCCTGGTTCGGCCCCCGGCAACTGGCGATAGCCCTCACCGTTGCCCTCGGAGTGGGCCTCTCGACGGTGGCGGTGACGGCGTCGGCGGCGACCAGCCTGACCGTGGCGCAGGCGATCAGCACCCAGAACGGCAGCTCGGCCACAGTGGCCGGCTACGTCGTCGGGCAACCGACGGCCACGAACACCGTCCTCAAGACCGGTTTCACCGGGGACACGGCGATCGCCATCGCCGACGTGGCGACCGAGACCAGCACAGCAAAGATGCTGTACGTCCAGATCACCTCCGCCTACCGGAGCACCTTCGGACTGCTGTCCAACCCCGACCTGATGGGCCAGCAGGTCACCGTCACCGGCACGCTGACGGCGTACTTCTCCCATGCCGGGCAGAAGAACCCGACGGCGATGAACCTGGGCTCCCCCACGCCGACGCCCACCACGCCGGCACCCACGCCAACTTCGACGCCGACCACTCCCCCGGACGGTGGGTACGACTCGACCTACTACCGCAACGCGATCGGCAAGACCGGGACGGACCTCCGCACCGCGCTGAACGGCATCATCAAGGTGCAGACGAAGCTCTCCTACGCCCAGGTCTGGGATGCGTTGAAGAGCACGGACGAAGACCCGAACAACTCGAGCAACGTCATCCTGCTCTACACCGGACGCTCACAGAGCAAGACGAGCAACGGCGGCAACCCCAACGACTGGAACCGCGAGCACGTCTGGGCCAAGTCGCACGGTGACTTCGGCACCGCCACCGGCCCCGGCACCGACGTCCACCACCTGCGGCCGACCGACGTCTCGGTCAACGCCGAACGCGGCAACAAGGACTTCGACAACGGCGGCTCCCCGGTCTCCGAGGCACCCGGCAACTACACGGACAGCGACTCGTGGGAACCACGCGACGCGGTCAAGGGCGACGTCGCCCGCATGATCATGTATATGACGATCCGGTACGAAGGCAACGACGGCTGGCCGAACCTGGAGATGAACCAGCTCGTCAACAACGGCAGCGCGCCGTACCACGGCCGGCAGTCGGTGCTGATGCAGTGGCACCAGATGGACCCGCCGGACACCTTCGAGAAGCGCCGCAACCAGGTCATCTACGACCAGTGGCAGCACAACCGCAACCCGTTCATCGACCACCCGGAGTGGGCCACCGCCATCTGGGGCAGCTGAGGCGTATCCGTTCTGCGGGTCGGTGCTGCCCACCTGGCACTCCGGCCCGCCGTACCCGATCAACGTCGCCGCCGTATCACGCCTCGATGTCGGCCGACCCCGCGCCGGGGCCTACACCACGAGCCCACGACTCGGTGTAGCAGTTCGACTCATATCTGAGAATCGCGTACGCCTGGAAGTCTTCGGCCGAGTCGCGGGTGTACAGGTCGAAGGTGTGCTCTTCGCCGTCTGCGGTCCGCAGGTCGAGCAGGCCACCGGTGTAGCCACGATGGAAGTGCGCCGCGACAATATCCTCAAGATCGAACTCGACGCCCTGGATCGTGAACTTCCGTCCCATTGGGCACCACGCTCCGCAGCCTCGATCCGCCCAGTGCTGGCGCTCATTCTGTCAGGCGCCGAGCGCTCGCCGTGACCGTGCCGCATGCCTGCTCTGGCGTTCAGTCGAGTGCCCTCCAGAGGCATGGACGGTCAGACACTGTTTCGTGACATCAAGGAGCCGCCGGCGGTGGGTGGGGCAGCGGGTGGGCACCTTCTGGGCGTAGGCCGTCGAAGATGATGGCGAGGTAGCGCCGCCACAGGTCGGGCGAGGCGTCTGGGACGTAGCTGGTGACATAGTTCGGCGCACACATCAGCAGGATGAGGTCCGCGCCGGTGACGTCGGCCCGGACAGCGCCGTGCTCACGGGCTCGGTCGACCAGCGCATGCACGGTCTGGAACATCTGGGTGCGAACCCTGGTGACCTCCGCGGTCTCGCCGGCCCCCTGCAGGAACGACAGGTCGCGTTGCTGCCGCTGATGCGCTGCGACGGTGAGAAACTCCAGCATCGCGGCGCCGGGATCCGCCGCTTTGAGCAGTCTTTCGCCGACCGCGTTGAGTTCGTCGATCCGGTCGAGAACGATCGCGGCGATCAGGTCGTCCTTCGTGGCGAAATGACGAAACACGGTGCCCTTCCCGACACCAGCCCGGCGGGCGATGTCGGCGACCGAGGCATCCAGCCCCCGCTCTGCGAACTCGTCCGCAGCCGCCGCCAGCAGCAGCCGCCGGTTGCGGGCGGCGTCGGCACGCAACGGACGGGTCGAGGTCATGTCCCCCACCCTAGCAAGTTGACCGCCCGGTCCGCTTATTGCTAGCTTGCCGTCGAGAACATGACCGCGCGGTCCGCTTAATGGAGGAAACGCAATGAAGGCAGTTGTCGTAACCGGCTATGGACCACCCGAGGAGTACACGGTGACCGACGTGCCGGTGCCCCGGCCCGGGCCGGGACAGATCCAGGTCCGGATCGCCGCCGCCTCGATCAACCCGGCGGACGTCCGACTGCCCAGCGGCGACTTCCGCGACACCGTACCGCTGGGGTTTCCGCACGTTCCCGGCAACGACTTCGCTGGCACCGTCAGCGAAATCGGCGCTGGCGTGACGGCCTATCAGGTGGGCGACGAGATCTTCGGCCAGGCCGTGCCGCGGGCGCTACATGTAATGGCCGGTACGACCCGGCCGTCGCTGAGCACCGGTTCGCTGGCCGAGTACGCGGTTTTCGAGGCTGACACCCCGTTTCTGGCGCACCGCCCAGCCGGACTCGACATCGAGCAGGCAGCGGCCCTGCCCACCATCGGCCTGACCGCACGGGCGCTGATGGCCACCGCCAAGGTGCAGCCGGGTGAAACTGTCTTGGTCGTCGGCGCTACCGGCGGCGTCGGCACCACCGTGGTTCCGCTGCTCGCCAGCGCAAAGGCGCGGGTGATTGCCACCACGACCGCCGCTGATGCCGACCTCCTGCGAGCTCTCGGTGCCGACAAGACCATCGGGTACGCGGAATCCGAGTATCCCTCCGACGTGGACGTCGCGTTGAACCTGACCCTGCCGAGTGACCGCCTCGCCGGAGTTGCCAGCGCGATCCGCCCAGGCGGACGCGTCCTCACGATCACCTACCCGGTACCGCAGCAGAAGTGGATCGGGCGCTATGACGTCAGCTTGCAGTTCGTGCTGGACATGGACGGTGCCTTCGGTGGGATGCGCGAGGTCGGTGAACTGGCGGTCCGTGGCGAACTGCCCGCCACGATCGGCCGCCGCTACACCCTCGACGAGGGTGCTCAAGCATGCGTCGACTTCGTCCGCCTACACACGACCGGCAAGCTGGTCGTCACGATGTGAAACACACTGCCATCGGCATTTTCTTTGAAAGTCACCCGTCCGGCGACGCCACTGTGCCAGGGGAACTACATGACAACCGACATCCGCGCACTCCAGCAGGCTTTCGATGATGCTGAGTTGCACGCCGATACCGACTGCTTGAACACCCTGCTGGCGGATGACTTCACGTCTATCGGCGAGCGCGGCTACCTGCTGGACAAGCGGCAGTGGATCGACCGACACACTGAATTCGCCTACCTCTCACTGGAGACAACCGAGGTCGATGTCCGCTGCTACGACCGCGCCGCGATCGTGCGCTGCGTCCAGCGCAGCCGGGCGGCCTGGCGGGGGGGAGGAGGAGGCCATGGCGCTGACAGTCCGACTGAGTCAGACATGGATCAAACTGCCCGACGGGTGGCGTTCTGCGGCGCCAAGGTGCGTAGGACGCAGAACTTGTTGCCCTCGGGGTCTGCCATGACCACCCAATTTCGGTATGAGCCTTGGCCCACATCCGTCTTGGTGGCACCGAGGCCAAGCAGTCTGGTCACCTCGGCCTCGGTGCTGCCTCTGCGCTACGGCCCGATGTCACTGGAGGACTCCGTTGGCTGGGCCAAGCCGAGCTGTTCCGACGGCGGCGACGAGTGAGCGCCAAAGCGGTCGCGTGCGGTGGCGATCTCTGCGCCGTGGTCTACCGCCCAGGCGGCAAGCGCGGATAACGGATTAAGGAGAGTGCGGCCGAGTGGCGTCAGGTCGTACTCGACGCTCGGTGGAATGGTCGGATACACCGTGCGGGCGGCCAGTCCGTCACGTTCCAGCGCGCGCAGCGTGCGGGTAAGCATCCGTTGGCTGATGCCTTCGACGGAACGGTGCAGTTCGTTGAAGCGGTGCGGTCTGCGGCCCAGCAAGATCAGGATCAGCAGGGTCCACCTGTCGCCGACGCGGCGCAGTACGTCGGTGACGGGACAGGCGTCGTACTCCTTGGATGGCACCGGGATGGGAAGTGGCGCGCCCACGACCGAGGGCACATGGGTGTTCGTACCGAACATCAAACTGCCTCCTTCCCGGCCGTCCCAAGGTTACAGATGATTGGCGCATGATCACGCAACGACCGGAAGAGCACATGCGCGGCCAGCAGCCAAAGACGATTGTCATTACCGGGGGAACGGACGGGATGGGCCGGGCCACCGCGCTGGCCCGGCTCAGACGCGGTGACACGGTGGTCGTCATCGGCAGTAACAAGGCCAAGGGCCGCGCGCTTGCCGAGGAGGCGGGCCGGACGGGGGCGGTTGGCCAACTGCGGTTCCTGCGGGCCGATCTCAGCTCCATCGCCGAGGTCGAACGGGTCGCCGCCGACATCGCACACCACCATCCAGTCATCGACGCGTTGGTGTTCTGCGCCAACCGACAGAGCCCGAAACGACAGGAGACGGTCGACGGGCTGGAGTACACCTTCGGCCTGTACTACCTGAGCCGTTACCTGCTCAGCCGGCGACTGCGCACGCCGATGGACGCCAGCACAGCTCCAGTGATTATCAGCGTGGCCGGCGTTGGTAACACCGCTGGCGCGATCCACTGGGACGACCTGCAACTCGAACGCCGGTACAGCACCGTCCGCGCGCAGCTTCAGGCCGGACGGGCGAACGATCTACTCGGTGTCGCGTTCGCTCAGCGAGCAGCAGGTAAGGCCGCGTATGTCATGTACCACCCCGGCTTTACCCGCAGCGGTGACCTCTCCGTCCTCAGCCCGCTGCAACGCGGAATCATCCGGCTGCTCGCCCGGTTTGCCGCACGACCGGTGGAGACCTCGATCCGGCCCATCGTCGAGTTCATCGACCATCCCCCGCGCGCCGCACTTACCGCGATCGACCGGGGCAAGCCCGTCAACCCATCATTGAAGACCCTCGACCCGGGCGACGCCGATCGGCTGGCCACCTTGACCGAGCAGTTGTTGTCCCCACACACCGCGGCAACGCCGCCGCCGCACGGAAACTAGGTCAGGCCAGCGTAGTCGCAAGATCATTGGTGATGATCAGAGCACCTTGAAATCCAGGACCTCGCACCAGGGTTCAGTCGCCGACCACCCGCCGGGACCGGCGCGCCTCGATCTCGTCCACCGCCGGCCCCTGATACCGGCGTCGTCCCGCTGGCCGGACCGACGGTTCTTCGACACCGAACAGCGCTTCGAGCGGCGCGGCGTGCTCCTGGCAGCGCTCGGTCTCAGTACTGCGCCCATCGGACACGACCCGATAGCTGCGCACCGGCTGACCCGGGTCCTGACAGATATCACAAACAGTAATTGTGATTTTCACTCACAGACCCTTCGTACGCTAGCTCGCCGTGCCCGGTATGCACCCTACCTGGCAATCCTGAACGGACGAAGACTGCCTCCACCTGGCCTACTACACCCGGACGGCACACCAGCACTTACCGCACGCCCCTGGTCACCGCCATCACCGTACGCATGCACGGCATGCGCAACGCGTATAACGATCTTCAGCACAGCGTGTTGAATGGATAGGTTCATTGGCTGACCACAACGGACGGAGCCGCCCCACCATGGCGAGGACGCCGGCACGACAAAACACCTGCCCCCGCTGCGGAGCCCGCCTGGCCCGCGACAACGACAGCGGACGCTGCGCACCCTGCCACACCGCCGAACGCGACCGGCTCACCAAGCCACCCGCACTACCAGCGACCTTCTGGGACCACGAACCCGTCCGCCAAGCCCTACACGAACGCCACCTCGGCAAAGTCGTCCGCGCCTACCGCTACCACCCATACCACGGTCGACTCGCCCTACCCCAAGACCTCGTCGCCCGCTGGCTCGGCATCACCCAAGCCCAACTCAGCCGAGCCGAAAACAGCCCACCCATGATTCACCTCGACCGCCTCATCCACTGGGCCCAACTCCTCCACATCCCCGCCCACCTACTCTGGTTCAAACTCCCCGAGGAGCAGCATCGCGAGGTAAAGAGCGGACATACCGAGGTAACGCATCGGTCGCTCCCAACGACGACAACTCCTCTGACACCCAACGCCGACGCCGGAGCGCTGGCGGGCTTGCGCGCATTCCTCTCGAACTACCTGCCGGAGCGCCTAGCTCTGACTGAAGCTTCGATCGTCGTTGCGGAGCGGGAGGCAGCACGAATACATGACCTCTACCAGCGGGCAAGCTATCAAACTGCGGCAGAGCAAGTGCCAGAGGTTCTTGCCGGCGCGACCGTTCTCGCCGAAGGAGGACCACGATCGCAACAGGTCGCCGCTCTTAAGATCCTCGCCACCGCCTACCTCGCTGCCTCCAAGCTCGCCTGCAAGGCCGGTGACGGGGAGACCGCTCTTCTCACCGCCGATCGGGCTGCCACCGTCGCCCGACTCGTAGATGACCAGGCACTGAACGCGATGGCTGCGTACCAAGCAGCATGCGCCCTCTTACGGCTCCCAGGAAGAATCGGCCAGGCTGAGCAAGTGGTCCACCTCAGCATCGAAAAGCTCCTACTCAAGGGCCGGGCCAGCAACCCTGACCTCACGTCCGCAACCGGGGCGCTGCTTCTTCTCGCAGCACTCATCGCCGCCCGGCAAGCCCAGACGAAGGAGACAGGAAAACACCTGGTTCACGCAGGCCACCTCGCCTCCGAACTGGGGGCAGATCAAAACCGCCTGTGGACCGGCTTTGGCCCGACCAACGTTGCCATCCATACCTTGTCCGCTGCGGTGCAAGCTGGCGAGCCAGACCAGGCAATCCGTATCGGCGCTAGCCTGGACACCTCTCATCTGCCCGCGGCTCTACTCGGTCGGCGAGCCCAAGTCCATCTCGATCTCGCCACAGCCACCGCCGAGAGGCAAGAAGAAAGCGCGGTCGCGGTGCTGCACCTGATGGAAGCCGAGCGCATCGCCCCAGAGATCCTGAGGTTCAACATTCGCAGCCGGGCCCTACTTGCCGACCTCCTCGGCCGGGAACGTCAAAGCGTCACCCCTGGTCTCCGGCCAATGGCCCAGCGCGCCGGCCTCCTCGGCTAACCATGAGCACTAGTCCCGTACAACCGGTCCTCTACCTCGTGGTTTGCGCCGCTCCTCCAGCACTCCAGGTCGACGAGCTAATCAAACTGATGATGGACGATGGCTGGATCGTATGCGTGATAGCCACACCAACAGCAGCAACGTGGATCGACCGCAAGATTATTGCGGAGCAGACCGGATACCCGGTTCGGTGCGAATTCAGACGCCCCGACGACGTCGATCCCCTGCCGAAGGCAGATGCCGTCGTCGTCGCACCAGCTACCTTCAACACAATCAACAAATGGGCTACCGGCATCAGCGACAGCTTGGCTCTAGGCATCCTCAACGAAGCGCTCGGCCTCGGGCTACCGATCCTGGCCTCCCCCTACGCCAAGTCGACGCTCATCCAGCACCCCGCCTACGCTCGGCATGTCGAGCTGCTTACCGGTGCTGGCGTGACCTTCACCCACCCTGAGGCTATCCGGCCACATACCAGTGACCAACCGTTCCTCTGGCATCTCATTCAAAAAGCACTCGAAGAGATCCTTCGGCCGCCAGTACCTGGATAAGGGCATGTCCGTCATGCTCGATCCCCCACACCACGTCCTACCGGATGAGCGGTCCGCGATGCAATCGATTCGTTCGGCCCGCGAAACGTTCGGAGCACAGTCTTGAACGAAGGCAAACCCGGGCCACGGCTGACCGTATGGGAGATCTTGGAGCCAGATGGCCCTCGGAACGGCCGTTATCCTCCAAGGTCTTTCAGTTATCCCAGTTGTTGGAACGCAAGTCCTACAATATGGACAGCCACGGGCGGGCGGGGCGAGGACAGGGGCGGCGCCCGCAATTCGTCCTAATTAGACACATCTGGGTTGGCAGTCCTCTTAGGAGGGAAAACCGAGACGGTGGACAGACTGGTCAGCTGGCCCATGCTGGAGACCCGGGCCGCCACCGGACATGGTCAACTAGACATTTATATATAGAGGTTCAACCGAGGGGCGCCGGTAGATGCGCGACTAGCATCAACCCGCTACCGACACCCGCGACAGCGGTGTCTGCACCATGGGGAGGAAACGTGGCGCCAGGGTCCGGCGAGTACACATTCCCGGCGTCCTCCGCCCAGGAGTGGATCTGGCTGGCCAGCCAGATGGGCACCGAAGCCGCCGCCTACAACCTGCGCAGCATCGTCCATCTTCCTGGCGACCTCGATCCGGAGATCGTCCGCTCGGCCCTGGCCGAACTCGTCCACCGACACGAGCCGCTACGCACCACCATCCGTACGCACGACGGGGCCCTGACCCAGGTCGTACACACCGAGGTACCGGTCGAACTGCCGATACTGGACCTGTCCGCCCTGCCGGATGCGGATCGGAGCCACGAGTTCATCACGGTGGAAACCGCCGAACTGGCCGAGCCGTTCGTCCTCGACCGGGCTCCCCTGTGGCGAGCCCGGCTGATCCGCTGGCGAGATCGGCAGACGCTGCTGTTCGTCGCCCACCACACCATCTTCGACGGCAACTCGCATTCCATCCTCGTCGCGGAGATCACGGAGCTGTGCCAGGCGGCCGTCGAGAGACGCGCCGCAGTACTGCCCCCGCTGGAAATCCAGTACGCCGACTTCGCAGCTTGGCAGCAGCAGCAGATTCAGAGTGGGGCGCTCGACGCCGATTTCACCTACTGGCGGGATCGGCTCGCCGGGGCACCATCGGTGCACGGCGTACCCACTGATCGTCCGCGCACCGCGGACCCACACCGACCTGGCACGGATCTACCCTTTCCCATGCCCGACGGGCTACAGGACAGGATCGCCCCATTCGGCGCGCAGCACCGGGCAAGCCCAGCGATGGTGCTGCTTGCCGGCTACACAGCGCTGCTGCACCGGCTCTCCGGCGATCCGACGATCCTGGTGGGACTCCCGGTCAGCGGACGGGAGCGGCCCGAACTCAACCCGATGATCGGCATGTTCGTCAACACCGTCGTACTCCGGATCGACCTGGCCGGCGACCCCACCTTCGGTCAACTCGTCGAACGGGTCCGGGACACCATGCTGGCCGCCCTGGAACACCAGGCGCTTCCCCTGCCCCTCCTGGTGGAGGCGATGGCCCCGCCCCGGACCGCCGGGGTGCAACCGCTCTACCAGCTCGGCTTCAACTATTTGGGCAATGTCGGTCTGAGCACCAGCAACGGAGTGGCGCACGAGGAACTCCTGCTGGAGCTGACCGAAGACAGGGGACGGCTGGAATACCGCCGCGACCTGTTCGACGCCCGTAGCGCCGAGCTTCTCGTGCAGCGCTATCTGCACCTGCTCGACGGCGCGCTCGCCAGCCCGGACACTGTGTTGTCCGCGCTGCCGGTGCTGACCGGGGCGGAACGACAACTGGTGGCAACGGAGTGGGCCACCGGCCCGACCGGGACATCCGGTCCCGACATCGTCGAACTGTTCCGCAGCCAGGCCGCACGGCGTCCGGAGGCGGTCGCCATCCGCGACGGCGGGGCCTCGATCACGTACGCCGAGTTGGACCGGCGCACCGACCAACTGGCGCAGCGTCTTCGTAGCCTCGGTGCCGGGGCGGAACAGCTCGTCGGCATCGCCCTGCCCCGCTCGGCCGAGGTGGTGGTCGCGATGCTCGCGGTGCTCAAGGCCGGTGCGGCGTACGTGCCACTGGACCCCGCCCAGCCCGCGCAGCGACTGACCTACCTGATGTCCGATGCTGCCACGTCGGTGGTGGTTACCACGGAGCGACTCCGGGGCACCCTGCCCTCAAGTACGCACACCATCGTCTGCACGGACCAGGCCGATCCGTACACCGACGGCGAATCCGAGGAGGCCCAGGAACCGGTTCGCCCCCATCCGCTCGGGCTGGCCTACGTCATCCACACCTCCGGCTCGACCGGCCAGCCCAAGGGGGCGATGGTCGCGCACCGCGCACTCGCCGCGCACGCCACCTGGTTCGTCGACCAGGTGGGTGTCACCGCCGAAGACCGACTCCTGGTGCTGACCTCCCCCAACTTCGACGTCTTCGGGCAGGAGGTCTACCCCGGCCTGATCGCCGGGGCGACCCTGGTGATCGCGCCGCCCGAGGGGGCGCTGAACCCGACCCAACTGTTCGAGACCGCCCGCCGGGAAGAGGTCACGCTGCTCTCCTGCGTACCCACCGTGCTCCGGCACCTGGTGGCGCACCCTGGCCTGGCCAACTGCCGGCACATCCGCAACGTGACCTGCATCGGCGAGCAGCTCACCGGGGATCTGGCGGTTGCGCTGCACGCCGTACTGCCGGTGCCGCTGCACAACCTGTACGGGCCGACCGAGGCCACCATCGCCGTGTCGGCGTACACCGTGGCACCCGAGACCCGGGTGGCCGGGGCGGTGCCGCTCGGCGGCCCGATGGTCGACGCCACGTTCCACGTCCTCGACGACGACGGCGAGCACACCCCGGTCGGGGTGCCCGGACACCTGCACATCGGTGGTGTCCCGCTCGGCCGGGGCTACCTGCGGCGGGCGGCGCACACGGCAGCCTCCTTCGTCCCCAACCCGTACGGCCCGCCCGGCTCCCGGCTCTACCGCACCGGGGACCGCTGCCGCTGGCGTCCCGACGGCACCTTGGAGTTCCTCGAACGCGTCGACCGGCAGGTGAAGGTCAACGGTGTCCGGGTCGAACTCGGCGAGATCGAAGCGGCCCTGCACGCCCAACCAGGCGTACGCGAGGCCGCGGTCGTGGCCCAGCCGGACCGTACCGGTGACAAGCGCCTGGTGGCTTACGTCGTCGGTAGTGCCGAGCCGGCCGAACTGCGATCGGCCCTGCGCACGGTACTACCGGCGGCCATCGTGCCGGCCGCCATCATCGGGCTGGCCGCCCTGCCGATGCTGCCCAGCGGCAAGCTGGACACCGCCGCGCTGCCCACCCCGACCGAGGCGAACGGGCCAGCCGCCGCCCCCACCACCGCCCGGACCACCGCCGAGGAGCTGGTGGCCGACGCCTGGGCGGCGGTGCTCGGCATCGACACCGTCGACGTCCACACCAGCTTCTTCGACCTGGGCGGACACTCCCTGTTGGCCGGTCGGGTGATGGCCCGGCTGGCCGACACCCTCGACCTCGACCTGCCGATTCACCTGCTCTTCGTCCACCCCACAGTGGCCGAACTGGCCGCCGAGGTCGAACAGCTACTCATCGCCCAGCTCGACCAGCTTTCCGAGGACGAGGCTGCCGCACTACTCGCCGCCCAGGAAAGGTAACCACGAATGTCCGTAGCCCCGGATTCGGGCACCCAGGACGTCCGGCTATCCGCGACCAAGCAGGCTCTCCTCGACCGGCTGCTACGGCCCCGGGCCGAATCCGCGTCCCGGATCGGTCCCCGGCCAGTGGACGTCCCCCGGACGCTGTCGTACGCCCAGGAGCGCCTCTGGTTCGTGGAGCAGCTGGGCACCGGTGGGGCCGCCTACCACATATCGGTCGCGGTCTGGCTCGACGGCCCGGTCGACCCCGCCGTGCTCCAAAAAGCCCTCGACGACCTGGCCGCCCGACACGAGAGCCTGCGGATGAGCTTTCCGCCGGTCGAGGACGGCCAACCGGCCGTGGTGGTGACCGAGACGCTCTCCGTACCGCTGCGGCTGGCCAGCGTGACCGCCGACGATCCCGCCGACGGTCGACAGCAGGCGCTGGACCTGGCCCGGATCGAGGCGGGCAGCCCGTTCGACCTCGCCGCCGGGCCGCTGGTCCGAGCCCAGCTCGTCAACTACGGCGAGCAGGCCCACCTGCTGTCACTGGAGACCCATCACATCGTCAGTGACGGCTGGTCCATCGACGTGCTGGTCGGTGACCTGCTGACTGCGTACCGAGCCCGGCAGGCGGAGGCCGAGCCGACCTGGTCTCCACTTTCGGTGCAGTACAGCGACTATGCCCACTGGCAGCGTGACCAGCCGAGTGTCGAGCGCGGGCTGAGGTACTGGACCGATCAACTCGTCGGGGTGCCCGCCCTGGAACTGCCCACCGATCGACCCCGGCCGCCGACCCAGCGCTTCGACGGCGCGACCCACCGGTTCGAGATCGACGCCCCGCTCGCCGCCGCCGTGACCGAACTGGCCCGGCGGCACGACGCGACGCGCTACATGACCCTGCTGGCGGCGTACCAGCTGCTGTTGGGCCGCTACAGCGACCAGACCGACTTCGCGGTCGGTTCGCCGGTGGCCGGCCGGGACCATCCGGAGCTGGAGGGGCTGGTCGGCATGTTCGTCAACATGCTGCCGATGCGGGCCCAACTGGACGACGACAAGGACTCCTTCGGCCAACTACTCGGCCGGACCCGGCAGACGGTCCTCGACGGCCTCAGCCACCAGCGGGTCCAGTTCGAGCAGCTGGTGGCGGAGCTGGGCGTCGCCCGGGACGTCAGCCGGTCGCCGCTGTTCCAGGCCACCTTCGCGCTACAGAACTACCAGATGCGCGATCACGCCGCCGGTGCCGATCCGGACGGACTGGCCGCCCGCTGGGAGATCCTCGACCTGTCGGCCACCCGGTTCGACCTGGAACTGCTCGTCGTCGAGACCAGCTCCGGCCAGTTCTACTGCGAGTTCATCTACAACACGGCCCTCTTCGACGGCGCGACCGTCGAGCGGATGAGCCGGCACCTCACACACCTGCTGCAGACCGTGACCGCCCGCCCCGACGCACCGCTGCGCGACCTCGGTCTGCTCACCGACTCCGACCGGTCGACGGTGCTGGAGCAGTGGGCTGGGGGCACGGCACGGTTCCCGGTCGAGCAGACCCTGCCCGAGTTGTTCGAGGCGCAGGCGCGCCGCCGGCCGGATGCCGTCGCGCTGGTCTTCGGCGACACGGAGGTCAGCTACGCCGAACTCGACCGGCGCGCCGACCGGTTGGCCCACCGGCTGCGGCGGCTCGGCGTGGGACCGGACACGCTGGTCGCCCTGCACCTGCAACCGAGCGTGGCGACCGTCGAAGCGATCCTCGGCGTACTCAAGGCCGGTGGGGCGTACGTCCCGCTGAACCTGGCCTATCCCCGGGAGCGGTTGGAGTTCATCCTCACCGACACCGGGGCACCGGTCCTGATCACCGACCGGGAGTTGCGGGACCGGCTGCCCGCCTACACCGGGCAGGTCGTCTGCCTGGACGACGAGGAGCCGGACGAGCCGACCGGGCCAGCCGAGCCGACCGCCGCTGCACCACCAGCCGCGACCGGCCCGACGGTCACCCCGGAGAACCTGGCCTACGTCATCTACACGTCGGGTTCCACCGGCACCCCGAAGGGAGTGCTGGTCGAACACCGGCAGGTGGTACGGCTACTCACCGCCACCGAGGCGCACTTCGACTTCGACGAGAACGACGTCTGGGCGATGCTGCACTCGTACGCCTTCGACTTCTCCGTCTGGGAGATCTGGGGTGCCCTGGCGTACGGCGGGCGACTCGTCATCGTGCCCACCGACGCGATCCGGGACCAGGAGCGGCTGCTGGACGTGCTGCGCGAGCAGCGGGTGACCGTGCTCAACCAGACCCCGGCGGCGTTCCGGGGGCTGCGGGCCACCCTCACCGAAACCGATCGCTCCTTCGCCGACCTCGACGTGCGGACCGTTGTCTTCGGCGGCGACGCGCTGCACCTGCGCGACCTGCGGCACTGGATGAGCCAGTACGGCGACCAGAAGCCGGCCCTGGTCAACATGTACGGCATCACCGAGACGACGGTGCACGTCACCGCCGGGCGGATCCGCCGCCGCGACGTACGCCGGAATGTCTCCTCGCCGATCGGCCGGCCCCTGGACGACCTGCGGGCCTACGTGCTGGACCGGCACCTCAACCCGGTGCCGGCCGGGGTGCCCGGCGAGTTGTACGTGGCCGGGGCCGGGCTCGCCCGGGGCTACCTCAACCGGTCGGCGTTGACTGCGGAGCGGTTCCTGCCGGAGCCGTTCAGTGGGATCCCCGGGGCCCGGATGTACCGCACCGGCGACCGGGTGCGCTGGTCTGCCGACGGAACCCTGGAATACCTGGGCCGGGTGGACCGGCAGGTGAAGATCCGTGGCTACCGGATCGAACTCGGCGAGATCGAGGCGGCCCTGCACCGCAGCCCCGAGGTACGGTCCGCGGCGGTGCTGGTCAACGAGGACGCCAGCGGCGACCGTCGGCTGGTCGCCTACGTCGTACCGGCCGACCCCGGTGCCCGACTGACCCCGGCCCGGCTGCGGGAGCAGGTCGGGCAGAGCCTGGCAGACTACATGGTGCCGGCCGCGTTCGTGGTGCTCGACGCGTTCCCGCTCACCCCGAACGGCAAGCTGGACCATCGGGCCCTGCCGGACCCGGACGTGACCCAGCAGTCGGAGCAGGAGTTCACCGAGCCGCGTACCGAGCGCGAACGGTTGATCGCTGGGATCTGGGCCGAGCTGCTGAACCTCGACCGGGTCGGCATCGACGACGACTTCTTCGACATCGGCGGGCACTCGCTGCTCGCCACCCGGGTCGTCACCCGCATCCGGGCCAGTCTGGAGGCCAGTGGCGCAGGCGGCTCGATCGCCCTGATGGACCTGTTCCGCTGCCGGACGGTCCGGGAACTCGCCCGGCTGCTCGACGAACCGGCCGACGCCGACCGACCGGCCCGACTGCTGCACCAGCTGACCCGGCCGGTACGCGACGACCAGCACGTGCTGTCCCTGGTCTGCGTCCCGTACGGCGGTGGCAGCGCAGCGGTCTACCAGGCCCTGGCCGAGGCGATGCCACCCGGGCACCGGCTCTACTCGGTGGCCATCCACAACGAGGAGGCCGGCGGCTCTCAGGACGCGATGGAGTTCGACGATCTTGTCGCCGGTATCGTCGCCGAGATCCTGCGGGACGTGTCGGGGCCGCTGGCTTTGTACGGCCACTGCGGCATCGGTAGCGCCACCGTCGTCGAGGTGGCCCGACGGCTGGAGCAGGCCGGACGGGAGCTGACGGCCGTGTACATCGGCGGCATCTTCCCGTTCGCCCGGCCCAAGGGGATCCTCAGCGGATTGTCGCGCTTCGCCGAGATGGAGTCGCTGCGCAGCAACCGCACCTTCATCAACCGGCTGATCGGCCGGGGCGTCGACATCGAGGACCTGGGCCTCGACGAGGTCAACCGGATCATCCGCAACATGCGGCACGACACCCGCAGCGCGGAGAGCTACTACGGTGGCCTGCTCGACCGACGGATTCCGAAGATCAGCGCTCCGGTCATCTCGGTCATCGGGGAACAGGACCCGGCCACCGACCACTACGAGGAGCGCTACCGCGAGTGGGACTTCCTCTCCGACACCTGCGCGTTGGTGGTGCTGGACGAGGGCGGCCACTACTTCAACCGCTACCGGGCCACCGAGGTGGCAGAGATCGTCACGAACACCCACCATGCGCTGGCGGAGGACGACGGCGCGGCACTGACCCGAGCCGCCCGGGGCCCGGAGAGTCCCTGGTGGCTGCATGGCGTACACCGAAGTGACCGGGACGAGCCCACGGACCCGCCACCGGGCACCCGGCGGCGACGGGCCGCCGTACCGAGCATGCGCCGGTTCCTCGGAGTCGCCAGTGGCCAGCTTGTTTCCCTGATCGGCTCCACGTTCACCTCGTGGGCGATCCCGATCTGGATCTATCTGACCTACGGCTCGGTGGCACAACTCGCCCTCTTCGTCACCCTGGGCATGTTGCCGGGTCTGGTGGTGGCCCCGCTGGCCGGTGCGGTGGTGGACCGGTCCAACCGGAAGCTGGTGCTGCTGGCGGCCAGCGCCGCCGCGTTCACCATCCAGCTCGGGCTCGGCATCCTGCTGTGGACCGACACCCTGCAACTCTGGCACCTCTACGGCCTGATGGTCGCACTGTCGGTGGCCGCAAGCTTCCAACGCCTGGCGTACGTCGCCTCCGTGCCGCAACTCGTGCCAAAGCACTACCTACGGCACGCCATCGGCGTGGTCGAGCTGGTGAACAGCTTCGGTACGCTGCTCGTGCCGCTGGTCGCCGCGAGCCTGCTGAACAGCATCGGCCTGGACGGCATCCTGATCCTGGACATCGTCAGCTACACCGTCGCCATCGGCGTCACCGCCGTCGTCCGCTGGCCGGCGATGATGGGCTGGCATCGACGGGAAACGATGCTCGCCGAGATCGCCAACGGCTTCCGGTTCTCCTGGGGCCACCGCAACTTCCGGGCAATGCTGATCTTCTTCCTGGTGCTGAACCTCTTCCTCGCCCCGGCCCTGATCCTGACCAACCCGCTGGTGCTGTCGTTCGGAAGCCTGGACCAGGCGGCCACCGTCTCCGTGGTCAGCGGTGTGGGTGCCACCCTCGCCGGGATGCTGGTGGCGATCTGGGGTGGCCCGGCCCGCCGGCCGATGCACGGGGTACTCCTGGCCGTCCTCATGATCGCCCTTTCCGCCATCCTGGTCGGGCTCCGTCCGGACCTGGTCACGGTGGCGATCGGAGCCTGTGGCATCGCGGCCGGCCTGACCCTGACCACCGGCATCTACCGGGCGATCGTGCAGGTGAAGATCCCGCAGCGCTACCACGGTCGGGCCGCCGCGCTCAACCAGATGATCTCGTGGTCCACCCTGCCGTTTGGCTTCGCCGTACTGGCCCCGAGCGCGAGCGCGTTCTTCGAGCCCATGCTGATGCCCGGCGGAGCGCTCGCCGACACCGTCGGCAAGGTGATCGGGGTCGGCGAGGGTCGGGGAATCGCCTTCGTCTACGTGCTCGCCGGGCTGGCCATCGCCGTACTCGTCCTCGTCGCCTCGCGGATTCCCGCGGTGGCCCGGTTCGACACGGCCACCCCGGACGCCCTGCCCGACGACCTCATCGGTGTGCAGGCCCTTCAGGACCGGCACCGGGACACCACCCCGTCGGCCGAATCGCGGACGCTGGTGTCCAGCGGCACAGTTGACGGGCGGCAGGCGTGACCACCCCCGGTGCCGCAGTGGATGGCGGACTGGAACTGGAGGTGATCATCACCGCCGCCGGAAAGGTCCTCGGCAGACCGTACGGATCCGGTGCGGCTCTGCCCCGCATCCGGCTGTCCAGCAGTTGGCCGCCACCGAGCAGCCAGTTACCGGCCGCGGTCGCCGCCGAGACCGGCCTCGTCGTGGCCCTGCTCGAACCACTCGACGCCACGGTGTTCGTGGCGGAGCCGGTCGACGGTGAGCCGACCGGCGGTTACGGCTGGTACGACCCGACCGCCTTCGCTGGCCCGACCGTCCCCGACTGGACGGCACGCCCCGCGCCCACGACTCGGCCACCGTGGTACCGGTCGGGCTGGTTCACCCGGGCGGTCGACTGGATCGACACGGCGTTGACCGACCGAGGCAGCCGGCGTACCGGCCCGGTCACCCAGATCCGGCACTGGACGACCTCCGCCGTACTCTGTGCCCCGACCTCCGAGGGGCGAGTGTTCCTGAAGGCGGTGCTGCCGCACCTGGCCCACGAGCCGCAGCTCATCAGGCATCTCGCGGATTCGTGGCCGAGGGCGGTGCCCGAGCTGCTCGCCCACTCTCCCGACGACGGCTGGTGGCTCACCGCCGACTTCGACGCCCAACCACCGGTACGGGATGCGATCGGTGCCGTGCGGATGCTGGCCCGGATCCAGGTCGGTTCGGTCGACCAGGTTCGGCGGTTACGGGAGGTCGGCTGCCCGCAGATCGGTCTCGACGACCTCGCCGATCGGGTGCCGGCACTAATTCGGCGGCCCGACCTGTGGCAACGCGCCGGCACACCGGACCGGGGACAGTTGACCAGAATCGGCATGTGGTTACAGGACCAGTGCGCCGAACTGGAGGATTTCGACTTTCCGCTCACCCTCGTACATGGGGACTTCCACCAGCACAACGCCGCCGATCGGCCGGACGGTCCGCTGCTGTTCGACTGGAGTTTCGCCACCGTCTCGCACCCGCTGTTCGACCTCGCCGGCTGGCTGCACTCGGCCGGCGAGCAGGATGCCCGCCGGCAGGTCACCGCCTATCTGGACGGCTGGCGGAAGTTCGCCGCACCGGGCACGCTGCTGGACGCGTGGCGGACCGCCCGGCCGGTCGCCGCCCTGGTGGAGTTGGCCAAGTTCGCCGATCTGGCCGACCGGATGGGCCCGGCGTACGAGTTCGACTACCTGCCGATGGCGTACGTCTGGGCCCGCCGGATCCGGGACGCGTTCGACGGCCGGGACGGGCAGCTCACCGGCTGGCGCGATCCGCAGTGACCGCGACCGCAGCTGGCGCGATCCGCAGTGACCTGCCGAAACACACCGTCAGCTCGGCTGTGCGTCGGCTCTGCTCGTGACAGTCCGGATCGCACCGGAGGGACACAGCTGTACGGCGTTCCGCACCGCCTCCCAGTGTTCGACGTTCGGCTGCGAGGTCAGCACCAGCACCGTCCCGGCCTCCTCGTCCTGGCCGAAGACTTCGGGTGCGGTGAGGGCACACATCCCCGCACCGCAACATCGCTCGGGGTTCGCCTCGACGAACATTCCGCGCCTACCAGGTGACCGGAAGTCGGTGCACGCCGTAGATGGCCATGTCGGTCCGCAGCGGAACCTCCCGGGCCGGCACGGCCAGCCGCAGCGTGGGAAACTCGCGCAGTAGTGCCGGGTAGGCGATCCGCATCTCCACCCGGGCCAACTGCTGCCCGAGGCACTGGTGTACGCCGTGCCCGAAGGAGAGATGGCCGATGGCGCGCCGGGTGATGTCGAGCTGCTCCGGCTCGGGGAACCGCGCCGGATCCCAGTTGGCTCCGGGCACTGACACGGTGACCGACTCTCCGGCCCGGATCAGCTCGCCCTCGATCTCGACGTCCTCGGTCGCGGCGCGCATCGGCCCGATGTGGATGATGCTCAGATAGCGCAGCAGTTCCTCGACCGCGTTGACGGCCAGTTCCGGCTCGGCCCGCAACGCCGCCATTTGTTCCGGATGCTGTAGCAGCGCGAACGTGCCGAGGGCAAGCATGTTGGCGGTGGTCTCGTGGCCGGCGACGAGCAGCAGCAGCCCGATGTTCGTCAGTTCCTCGTCGGTCAGGTCGCTACCGGTGACCAGCCCGCCGAGCAGGTCGTCTCCCGGCTCCACCCGCTTGTGTTCCACCAGATCCTGGAGAAACCGCTCCAGCTTGGTGGCCGCGGCCTGGCGCTGCTCGGCCTTGATGTGCAGATCGAACAGTACGGCGGAGTCGCGCTGGAATTCGTCCCGGGCCTCGTACGGCACACCGAGCAGTTCGCAGATCACCAGGGACGGGATGGGCAACGCGAAGGATCGCACCAGGTCCGCCGGTGGCCCTTCCTTGCGCATCGCGCCCAGGTGGTCGTCGGTGATCTGCTGGATGCGTGGAGTGAGCTGGTTCATTCGTCGGACGGTGAACTGCCCCATGAGCAGCCGACGGTAGCGGGTGTGTGTCGGCGGGTCAGTGACGATCATGGCCCCCGGTGGTGCCGGTTCCAGGCGCTGCGGCGGCACATCCAGCGAGATGGGTGACCGGATCAGTTCTCGACGGGAGCTGAACCGGACGTCCGCCAGCACCGCCCGGGCCGCGTCGTAGCCGGTCACCAGCCAGCCCTCGTGCCCGTCGGGATAGATCATGCGACTGACCGGCCGCTCCTCACGCAGCGCGGTGAGATCGGTTGGCGGATCGAACGGCTGGAGACGTTGGAGGGGTATTCCCTGGGGGATCGGTACCGTCGAGGTCATCGGGGTGTCCTTCTCGGTAGGGCCAGCCCTGAGTCAGAGCAAAGTGGATGGAGCTTTGTCCGAGGCAGCGACGCCAAGGCAACGAGCCCACCGTTACCTCGATCGTTCTGCGGCACTCGATACGCCCAGAAAACTACCGCGCGCTATCGTCCGAATACCATCCGTCATGGTGGTCTTTTGCGCCAAATGCACGTACGCGATTCAGTGCTCGTCAGGGGTGGCCGCTCGCCACTCCCGCCAGCAAGCCAGGTGTTCGTAGGCGTCACTCAACTCCTGCGCCACGTCAGGACTTCCGGTGGCCACGATTGCGGCCGCGAGCACGTCCGAGGGAATCGACCCCGCGAGCCACTGGTCGACCTCGCGCCAGAAGTCGCCCGCTCGCCGCGCGGAGCCCAGAAGATCCTGGACCAGGTCGGCAAGCTGGCGTGCTGCCGGTTCCCCAGCCGCTACCGGCCATCCGACCAGATAGGGCGTGACGCTTCGGCCGCATTCAGCAATGGTGTCGAGCACCTCGCTCGGATCACACATGCCGGGATAGGTCGATGTGGCCTGCTGCCACCACGCTGCTACGAAGTCGCCGATCGCACGCCGCTCGTCGTCGACAGCCGACCGCCACAGGCCACCAATCCGGTAGGGCAGAAACGACGGGTAGCTCCATTCGTTCATGTCGCCACTCGCGACCAGTTCCAGGAGTCGGGGCAGGAAGTGGTTCAGGTAGCGCTGGTCGCCCCAGGTCGTCATGGAGTTGAACAGCAGCGGGCCGAGCTGTTTGTCGGTGAGACGGCGCAGGGGCGTGTGATGGAGATCCGCCACCTGCTCCGGATCGACACAGTGGTCGCAGTAGGCCACGGACTCGATCAGTGGATAACGCGCGAAGACCTGGTAGAGAGCCTCGACCGCCGCCTCCATGCCGATGCTCATCAGAGCAGGCTAGTCACGCGTCGATCCGGCTTCCACGGAATTCCAGCTGAGACGACCGACCGGCGGCAGCGCCGCTGATCCAAGCAAGCGGGTGGGGAACCCGTACCCGGATCCCCCACCCGCACTCGCCAGACGTGCGATCAGCTCAGCCGATGGTGCAGGGGTTGCCGTTCAGGGCGTACGACGTGGGCAACGGGTTGGTGCCGCTGTGCGTCCCCTGGAAGCCGAAGCTCTGCGAACCGTTCGGCGCTATCGTGCCGTTCCAGCTCATGTTGCGGGCGGTAACCTGCCCGCCGGACTGCGTCACGGTCGCATTCCAGCCCGAGGTGACCTGCTGTCCAGCGGTGAAGCCGAAGGTCAGGGTCCAGCCGTTGATGCTCGTCGTGCCGAGGTTGGCGATGGTCACGTTGGCCGTGAAACCGGTGTTCCACGTGTTGGGCGTGTAATTGACCCGACAGCCGCCGGCCGGCGGCGGGGTGGTGGGTGAGGTAACCGTTGGGGTTGGCGTCACGATTCCGCCGAGCGCCTCGGTCACCGCGTCGTACGCCGGCTTCCGCTGGTAGTTGTCGTCCCAGATCAATGCCGCCCCTTGACCGGGGAAGGTGTCGGGCACCCAGGAGTAGCGGTCGGTGATGCCCCAGACCGTGACGCCAGCACACCGGGCCACCGCCAGGCACGCCTGGAACACTCGTCGGTAGTCGGCGGCCTGGTTGGCCAGCTTGGTAGCGTCGGCCGGAGTCTGCATCCGGATGTCCAACTCGGTGACGCGTACGTCGACCCCCAGGTCGGCGAAGCGCTGGAGGTTCTGCTGCATGTTGGACGGCACCTGGCCGACGATCAGGTGCGCCTGGAAGCCGACACAGTCGATCGGGACACCTCGCGCCTTGAAGTCCTGGACCAACTGGTAGATCGCGGTGCTCTTGTTGTTGATCCCGTCGGTGCTGTAGTCGTTGATGCACAGTTTGGCGGTCGGGTCGGCGGCTCGGGCGGCCCGGAACGCCTCCTCGATGTAGCCGTCACCGAGCCGCTGCTGGAACACCGAACTCCGGCGGGACCCGTCGTCGTTGAACGCCTCGTTGACCACGTCCCAGGCGGTCACCTGGCCGCGATAACGCCCGGCCACCGCGTTGATGTGGTCGACCATCGCGGTACGCAATTCGGCTGGCGACGACAGGTTGCTGACCCAGCCAGGCAGTTGCGAGTGCCAGACCAGGGTGTGGCCGTACAGTTTCTTGCCGCCGCTGGTGGCGTAGTTCGCCACCTGGTCGGCACCACTCCAGTTGAACGAGCCCCGCGCGGGCTCGGTGGCGTCCCACTTCATCGCGTTCTCGGCGACGACCAGGTTGAACTCGGTGTCGGCGATGTTGCGGTAGGCAGACTCCGACAGGCGGTTCGGGTCGAGGGCAAAGCCGATGTCCTTACCCTTTGCCGCAGCCAGGTCCTTGAGGGTGGTAGCGGCGGAATCGGCGAGGGCCGGCACCACGGCCCCGGCGATCATCGCCAGGGCCGTGGCCGTGAGAAGCCCAACGAGGGTACGGCGACGGCCTCTCCCCGGATGGGTCGTTCTGTCGATCATGAGGTCTCCTCCGCAGACGGATGGGTGACCTCGGCCGGTACCGCGGGTGGACCGGCCGAGCGTGGCAGGTACGACAACCACCGTCGATGGGAGCGCTTCCAAGTATCAGCATGCAACGGAGCCCTCGTCAATGGGCTCGCGACATCCTGGGGTCAGCGGTCGCGGGCCTCTTCCGCCACCTGCTGCACGCGGCTGTGGAACTCCCGCCACCAGCCCTGGTCTCCCGACGGCAGGTTCTCGTTTCCAGCCCGCAGCCCCACAGCTCCATCAATGAGCTCCCGGACGATGTCCGCGTGCCCCGCATGGCGCTCGGTCTCCGCGATCATATGTATCAGAACGCGGTGCAAGGTCACTTCGTTGCGGTCTTCGGGCCACCAGGGGACGCGAACGACCGCGTCGAGCGCAAAATCCTCGATCGTCGCGTCGGAGTGTGCCCACACCCGCCGATAGAAGTCGACGATCAGCTCACGGGACTCGTCGAGAGTGGCCCACATTTCCGCATTAGGCTCCGCACCGACTTCAAGCCCGGTCAGCGGCGAGTCGAGTGGACGGCCGAACGTCTCCCCCAGGTACCCCGCCTCCGTCAAGGCGACGTGCTTCACCACTCCCAGCAGGTTCGTGCCGGTTGGGGTCAGTGGGCGGCGAATGTCGTACTCCGAGAGCCCCTCCAACTTCCACACCAATGCGTCCCGAGCAGCTTGCAGATACAGGCGAAGATCAGCCTTCGGATCCGAATCGATCATGTCGAACAGCTTGCCACCATCTGGGCGCCATCAGCGCAGCGCCCTGGCGAGGCCAGGATCCGACTCGATGTCCGATTCATGGCCGAGCGTCCCCGGACTCCCCATGATCGACGGTGCTGGGTGTCCGGATCCGCGGAATGACCCCCCACCCCCAGGCGTTGAACCCACCGACGCCCGGAGCAGCACCCCACCCGGGCCGCCTCGGGAAGCCACCCCGGACCCCCCGGACAGCCGCCCCCCGGCGCGCGTCCAACACTCCGGCAACCCGGCCGGCGGAAATAGCCGGCCCACCCCGAGCGTTACATCCCCCGGGACACCGAGCAGGTCGCACCGACCCCGGCAGGTCCCCCCTTTTACTTGCTTCTTCTTTCCCTTTGTTCGCGGCACCCCACACACCCCCCGTGTGTGGTGCGCGTGCCGCACACCCCCGGAACGAAAGGAACACCACCATGAACACCATCACCCTGCGCAAGACCGCCCTCGGCATCGCCGGCCTCGCCTTCAC
>NZ_JBSFTE010000010.1:0-25738 GCF_053590565.1 Micromonospora sp. NPDC003197
GATCGCAGACTCCGCCAACCCCAACACCGCCACCTACTGGATGGACACCGACAACCTCGCCGACTGGATCGCCACCCGCGGCTACTCCGCCTGAGAAACACAATGACGAAGGCCAGCCCGATCGGGCTGGCCTTCGTTGTCGTCTGAGCGGACGACGGGATTCGAACCCGCGACCCTCACCTTGGCAAGGTGATGCGCTACCAGCTGCGCTACGTCCGCTTGGCACCCGGGCTCTCCCCCGGCGACCGGCAAGAACGGTAGCACCCCGACTGCACCAATCAACCGGCGGTACGCCCACATCGATCTGTGGTGGGACTGGCGTGCCGGGTACCGCGAGTGTACGCTGCCCGCGATGAAGACCTCCTACTGCAGATTGGGGGCCCCCGTCGTACAAGGTGAGTGCTGATGCACTCCCCAGCGGCGAACGGGAACTCCCGTCTTTCCTTCTGGCAGCACGTACGCCGGTTCGCGGTGCCGCCGTCCATGATCGAGACTGCGACCGCCCGCCGTGCCATCGGCGATTGGGCAGGGGCCTGCGCCGCTGCACGGGTCGACGTCGACCTGAACCTGCGTTCCATAGGTCGCGTGCACGGTCAGGAGTTCACCGCCCGACTCCGAGCCGACCTCCGCCATCTGGCACCTGACCTGCTGCGCTGGCACCTGCCCCGGATCGCTCCCGACGGCCTGTTGCGACCAGGTGTGACCATCTCCCTGGCTCGATATTCGACGGATCGCCCGCTGCATCTCGTGGCCCGTACTTCGCCGGGCTGGGCAGCGGCTGGTCAACGGATCAGCCTCGCCCTGTGGGATGAGTCCCGGGCCGAGCACGGCATCCCTCACCACCCGCACCCCCGCCCCGACCGACGCTTCCGCTTCGACCTGCACCGCCACCTCTGGGACGTACGCCGCAGTGGCGAGCTACGGGTCCGGTCCGGGGCAGACCAGCCTTTCCTGGATATCCGTACCGCTGTGGAACAAGATGCGCTGCGGCGACGCGGCTACGCCGTCGACCGGTGGAATGCCGAGGCGGGGATTCTGCTCCGCGCTCATGGACAGGCCGGCGACGCTGTCGTCGTACGGATCGGGGTCCGGCGCTGGCTGAAGCTGGACCTGACCGACAACCGCGAACTCAGCCCACGGATTACCGCAATCTCCGCGACCGGCCGAGCCGCCAGGTTACCCATGCTGCCGGAGGCGGCGACCTGGGTGCCACCCGACCTGACGTTGCTGCGAGCCGGCCTGATCGATGCCGACCAACTGCACCCGCTCGTCGCGGCGGCGATCGCACCGGGCCACCGACCATCGCACGATCCTCGGACCTCGGACAGTCAGGCCGGTATGCGACTCGTCGAATGCCAGGGTGCACAGCACCGGATCGGCCTCGTGAACGGGGTGCTCGTTCCGTTGGACCACGACCCGGCCGAGATCCGACGTGAGGAGTTACTGGCTGCGCTGGGTGGCACTCCACTGCCCTGCCTACAGATGATCGATGAGGCACACCGCCACCCTGAGTGCCTCATCGATATCCGGGCCCGCCTAGACCATGGCGACATCGCTGGTGCCCTGGCGGCCGTCGAAGGTCTCCTCGGCCCTGAGGCATCGCTACGCAGCGGTTCCCTTCGCGACGAACTGGAATCAGCGGCGCAGGGACGCATCGCACATGGGTTGTACCGGGCCGGACTGGCCAGTCTGCCCCGGACACCGGAAAACCGACCCCGCCGCAGTAACCACCGCACCCGGCCGCGCCACGCGATGCCCCGTTGAACCGCGTCCGCTTCCTCCGCTAACTACTTCCGCCCGCACCGCTTCCGCCTCACCTCGCGGGTCACCTCCGCCCCACGCGGCTTCCGCCCGTGCCACCTCCGCAGCCGCCCGACCACAGCCCGCCCGACTTCAGCCCTCCGCCGAGACCCAAGGTGACCGACATGACCCTGTCCTCGTTTCCCGCCGTCGCCGACTCTGGACCCGACTCCTCCCAGCTCGCCATCGCCGCCGACCTGCTCGCTCTCCTTGGCGACACCGCCACCGAACCGCGTCCCAACCCACAGTTGGCGGCCCTGACCCTGGCCGTGGCGGCTGACCTGCCAGTACTGCTCTGGGGCGAGCCGGGGATCGGTAAGACTGCGACGCTGCAGCAGCTCGCCGCCGGGCTCGACCTTTCACTGACCACGGTGATCGCCAGTGTGCACGAGCCGTCCGACTTCGCCGGCCTACCCGTGGTCGGTGCCGATCCCGCGATCCAGGGTGTGCCCATGGCACCGCCAGACTGGGCCGTCCACTTGGCGCGGGCCGGCCGAGGGCTGCTCTTCCTGGACGAGTTGTCCACTGCGCCACCCGCCGTCCAGGCCGCCCTGCTCCGTCTCGTCCTCGAACGACGGGTCGGCAGCCTGCAGCTCCCCGCCGGAGTACGCATCGTTGCCGCCGCCAACCCACGCTCCTCCGCCGCCGACGGCTGGGAGCTCAGCGCCCCCCTGGCCAACCGGTTCGTTCACCTCCAGTGGAGTCATGACCACGAGGTCGTCGTACGTGGTCTCGGCGGCATCTGGCCCGAGGCCACCCTGCCCTGGCTCGACCCGCAGAGGCTGTCCCCAGCAGTGGCGTTCGCCCGCCGGGCGGTGTGTGGATTCCTCACCGCCCGCGCCGGGCTCGTCCACCGGCTACCTCGGGACGAGACCCGCAGAGGTGGTCCCTGGCCGTCCCCACGCACCTGGGAGATGACGCTGCGCCTGATCGCATTCGCCGTCGCCGCCGACACCTCCCGCGAGGTCCTGTCGATGCTGGTCCGCGGAACTGTGGGCGACGGTCCCGGGCTTGAGCTGCTGGCCAGCCTGGACCGAATGGACCTGCCCGACCCCGAGGTGCTGTTGGCCGATCCGGCGGCGGCCGAGTTGCCCGAGCGGGGCGACCTGCGCCAGGTCGTCCTCGACGGGATAGTGGAGGCGGTCCGGAAGCGACCTGAGAAGTCCCGTTGGGACGCAGCATGGACGCTGCTGGTCCAAGCGTTGGAGACCGGGGCGCCGGACCTGGTGGTCGTGCCCGCAAGCACCCTCGCCAACCTACGTCAGCCGGACTGGGCCGTCCCAATGGCCATCGAGCGGCTCTCCGGGGTGGTATCCCTGGCTCGCCGAGCGGACGAAGCCGCAGCGCGGACCGCGGTCGCCGCAGGGGTCAACCGATGACGGCAGCCACCGGCCAGCAGATGGCGACACCTGAGCTGTCAAACACCCTCGACCTCGACAAACTCTTCGCCGCCCGGCTGCACGCCGCCCGGGTCCGGCCCTACCTGGCGGCGGCATTGTTCGCGCTGCACCCGGTCGAGTCACGACTCGTGCCCACGATGGCCGTGGATCGGCACTGGCGGTGCTACGTCTCACCGTTCTTCGTGGCCCGGACGCCCGTGGAGGAACTGGCGGGAGTGTGGGTGCACGAGGTCTCTCATCTGCTGCGCGACCATCACGGGCGCAGCGACCGGGTCGCGGCAGAGCGCGGATTGACCGGTCCGGGAGAGCGGCTGCGGATGAACATCGCGGCGGACTTCGAAATCAATGACGATGTGTACGGTGACGGCCTGGCCCGGCCGGAAGGTGTGGTGGAGCCGGCGCTCCTCGGACTACCTCAGGGTCAGTTGCTGGAGGACTACCTGCACCTGTTCCGGCTCGGACCACACCTACCGAGCCTGGTCTGGCTGGACTGTGGCAGTGGTGCCGACGGGCTGGCACGAGAGTGGGAGTTGGGGCCGGACGGAGCACACGGTCTCAGTGTTCAGGAACGGGACGCGATCCGGTTCCGAGTCGCCCAGGGCATTGTCGGCCACCCCGGAAACGTGCCCAAGGGCTGGCGTCGGTGGGCGGAGGAAGCGTTCCACCCGCCCCAGCCATGGCGGGCCCTACTGGGTGCGGCGGTCCGCTCGGCGGTTGCCAGCTCCGGTACGGGTGAGGACTACACCTACGGTCGTCCCGCACGGCGCTCGGCCAGCCTGCCCGGTATCGTCCTCCCCAGTCTCCGGCGCAGGCCACCCCGGGTCACCGTGGTCGTCGACACCTCCGGCTCGGTCAGTGACGCCGAACTGGGCAGCGCCCTGCTTGAGGTGGCGGCGATCGCTCGGGCCCTGGACGGCCGGCGGGACCTGGTGACCGTCCTGTCGTGCGACGCGGCAGCCCAGGTCGTACATCCACTCTGCCGTGCAGTTGGAATCCCGCTGATGGGGGGCGGCGGTACGGACCTTCGCACGGGTTTCGCCAGGGCGCTGCGAAGCCGGCCACGCCCAGACGTCGTGGTGGTGCTGACCGACGGGCAGACGCCCTGGCCGAGCACCCGGCCGTCCTGCCGCACGGTCGTGGGGCTGTTTCCTCGGCAGCACACCACCCGGTCACGATACGAAGACGACAGCTACACCCCGGAGGCACCACCGGCCTGGGCGCGGGTGGTAATGATCGGCTCACGCTGACCGGTGGTTACCTCGCAGGTGTTGATCGTTCCGTAGCGGATCACGCCACCATCCGCTGCTCATCCAGTTCGGTCAGCCGTACGGTGCACAGGCCGCCGCGTTCGGCCTTGACGTCGGTCACCTTGAGCTGTGTACCGGGAGCAAGGATGAACTCCTCCTCGCCCGTGAAGGCGGAGAAGTCGCGGATGCTGACCGCCCGAACGGGGCGTACCTCGAAGAGCGTCCGCTTGCCGCGACGACCGAGAAACGCCTCGGCCACGCCCAACTTCGACGTACATGACGACACACCCCACCAGGTCACGGTCTCGCCGAGCGGATACTGCGCCCGCAGATCCAGCGACACTCCGCGCCACAGCGGCCCCGTACGGGCCGGCAGCCGGGACACGGCCGAGAACAGAAGCCGCAGGTACGGAAGATAGGGGACGATCCTGGTGCGATCCGGATTGCGCAGGGTGGCGTTGATCTGCCGGTAGAAGGCCGATTCACAGGTGTACAGGTAGAGAGCCGCGACCTCGTCGGCGGACAACCCACTGGTCACGCTGTCCGTCTGCCGCTTGCCGAACTCGTGCGATCGCACCACGTGCCAGTCGAGATTCGACAGCAGTTTGGCGGCCGGGGCGACGGCTTCCCGGAAGTCCATGAGTGGGGTGTCGAACACGCCGGTGATGGCGGGGAGGGCCAGGCCCTCGTCCTTGACGCTGGCCAGCCGGTCCAGGTAGAGCTTGTGCAGCTCCATGGTGGAAGCGATGAACGCCGCCATCCGGTCGGCCGTGGCCGCGTCCGTACCACCCTGCTCGATCGTGAGCTTGTCCCACCCCTTGTTGGGCAACCAGTCGATCTCATCGGCGCCGAGCGCTCGGAGCGCCGCGTTCACCGTGGCGAAGTGGTCCCCGTCGCAGAAGATGTCCCCCTGCGCTGCGGGATTCGGGTGGTCGATGTGCCGGACCTGCACCCCGGGGTACTTCTTCTGGAGCCGGAGCACGACGCTCTTGAGCGTACGGGCGTGGGCTCCCCACCACGCGAACACCACGCCTCGGTCCTGCTCGTCGGCGTTCTGCTTGGCCCGCAGGATCTCCTCGACGAGCTTCTCGACGACCGGCCGCCAGAACGCGGTGTGCTGGTCGGTGGCCATCGCACCATCACTGCTGGCGGTGAGCGCCGCGTTGAGCAGCAGCACCCCCTGCGCGAGCATCGCCTGGAACCACTCCGGTGGCTGGACGGTGTCGTGCTCTTTGAGCAGTGCGCGGATGTCGGCGATCGGCGTCTTCTTGGGTATCCCGTGCTTCCACATCGCCGCCGCCTTGATGATGCAGCGGATGCTGATGACCTTGCCGAACTGGCTGTCCCCCCAGTTGTGGAAGGTGTTGTCGAACATGGCGATGCCGGTGGCGCTCTCCGGCCGCGGATAGGGATTCTGGCCGAAGACAACGACCTTCCATTTGTGTGGCGGGTTGGGCTTGAGCGCCTGGAAAGTCAGCTCACGCACGGGAACAACCCTCGGGCTGCGGCCGGGACCGATGAACGTGGGCGCTGCCGGCTGTGCCTCGATGACCGGCTTCAGGAGCGGCAGCCACGGCTCCCCACCACCGGAGAAGAGTTCGGCGAGACCCAGCGGGTCGTCCGGGTCGGGCGGCGTGGGGACGTGGGAGTCGCTCATCGTGGGCTCCGGATAGGCAAGCCGTGCCGGCGACGGCACGAGTGGCAGGACTGGGCTGTCGTTATAGCACCGGGCTCGGACATCCACGCCGCGATCGATCGCGTCGCGTTCTCCGGCGCTGCTTGTCGGTGCCGCCCGGTACCTTCCTGGGCGCTGGAGACAATCCGTTCCCCGACCCGGAGTGAGCTATGACCATCGAACCCGTACAGCCGCCGCTCAAAGTGGTGTTGACCGACGTCAACGCGAAGGTGGTGCAAGCGTGGCGGTCGGCGTTCGCCGACACGCCGGACGTCGAGATCGTCAAGGGGTCGATCCTCGTCCAGCGGGTCGACGCCTGGGTCAGCCCGACCAACTCCCGTGGACGGATGGACGGCGGGGTCGACGCCGTCATCAAACGACACCTCGGACCGGGGATCCAACTACGCGTCCAGCGCGCGATCCGGGACCAGTTCGGAGAAGCCCTGCCGGTCGGAAGTGCCGTGTGCGTGACCTCCGGCGCCGCCAACCCGAAGTTCCTGATCTCGACACCGACGATGGAACAGTCCGTAGCGGACGTACGCGAAACACTGAATGTGGCGCTGGCCTGCGCGGCGGCCTTCCAGTCCATCCACCTGCAGAACGAACGGCAGCCAGGCAGCATCAGGTCGGTGGCGCTGGTCGGCATGGGCGCGGCGACCGGCCGGGTACCGGCCCAGGTCTGCGCCAATCTGATGTGGGCCGCGCACACCCTCTTCCACGACTACCGCTTCCAGGACTACGACGACCTGCGGGAGACGATCTGCGCGCAGCTCAACGACATCGAGAGCCGCCCGGTGGACGAGCGGGTACGGATCACGCCCCCCACACCGTCGGGCCCGCGCCGCTGACAGGTGACCTGCACGACGCCCGGTACGGCCACTGCCAAACGTGGGACGGCAGCCGAACGCGGGACGGCAGCGATGTCTCAGCCAGGCAGGCCCACCGGTATGGCGGCACGGTCGAGCAGAACGGACCGCTCGATGGGATCGACCCGGGTACTCGGGACAGTGCAGGCGTGCGCCCCGGCGATCGCGCCGTACCGCAGGCAGGTCTCCACCGGAGCTCCGGCCAGGTGTCCAAACAGGAATCCAGCCACGAACGCGTCACCGGCGCCGTTGGAGTCGATGACAGGTGCCGCAGGGCGGGCAGCGGTGAAGGGGCGGATCTCGTCCTCGCCCCGCACCAGGGCGTATCCGCCCTCGGCACCGGCCGTGGCGACCACGATCCGGGCCCGCCCTACGTCGACGATCCGACGTAGGACGGCCGGGCCGTCGACCAGCGCCGTCGCCGAGAGGAAAACCACGTCGGCGGCGTGGGCGAACACCTCGTGGTACGGATTCTCGCCGTTCCAGTCGTGCAGGTCGGTGGAGACGACCGCCGCCGAGTCGACGAGTTGTCCGATGGCGTGCTGGCAGGGGTGGGTGATGGACACGTGGACGAGCCGAGCCTTCGACGTGTACGCCGCGAGCATCTCCGCCGGCAGCCGGTCACTGTCGTCACCCCGGCTGCCGTCGTAGAGCGACAGTCGCCGACCGGTGGGGTCCACCAGGTTCACCGCCCGCTTGGTGCCGGCACCCGTCGGTACGGCAAGCAGCGGGATGTCGTACGCCTCGTGCAGGGCACGGACCAGCCCACCCTCCCGGTCGTCGCCGAGCACGTCGATGTGCACGGTGCGCAGCCCCAGGGCCCGCAGCCCCAGGGCCACGTTGTCACCGGTCTGCCCGGCACGCATCTCGATCGCCGGGACGTGGTAACTGTCCTGGAACGGTAACGGCAGGTCGGGAACATGGACGATGGTGTCGACGCCGGCACCACCGAGTACCACCACGTCGGTCTGGTCAGACAACTGATCTCCTTCGCTCCGGCCGAGCCTATCGGCGCTGACCCGGGCCGACACATCGCCGATTTCATCAGTCCGCCGTGCGAGGCTGTGCGGTGTGAACGACAGCCGTCCCCTACTTCTCGTCGACGCGCCGAGCCTCTACTTCCGGGCCTACTTCGGCATCCCGGAGTCCGCCGCCCGCGCCCCCGACGGCAGCCCGGTCAACGCCGTACGCGGTTTCCTGGACATGCTCGCCACGCTGATCCGTAACCGTCGACCGGACCGACTGGTGTGTGCCCTGGACTACGACTGGCGTCCGGAGTGGCGAGTGGCTCTGCTGCCGTCGTACAAGGCGCACCGGCTCGCCCCCACCGGGGGCGAGGTGGTACCGGACACCCTGACTCCCCAGGTGCCGCTGCTGTTGGAGGTGCTGGCCGCGGTGGGCATTCCGGCGATCGGTGCGGCGGGCTACGAGGCGGACGACGTACTCGGCACGTTGGCCGCGACCCAGCCCGGTCCGGTCGAGGTGGCCTCCGGTGACCGTGACCTGTTCCAGCTCATCGACGACGCCCGGGGCGTACGGCTGCTCTACTGCGGCCGAGGTGTGGCCAAGCTGGAGGACTGCGACGACACGGCCGTACGGGCGAAGTACGGTGTGCCGGCGGCCGGGTACGCCGACTTCGCCGCGCTGCGGGGTGACCCGAGTGACGGGCTGCCGGGCGTGCCGGGTGTGGGGGAAAAGACCGCCGCCCGGCTGATCGACCGGTACGGCACCCTGGCCGCCATCCTGACCGCACTGGACGACCCGAACGCCGGCTTCGCCCCGGGGCTACGCGCCAAGCTGCTCGCCGCCCGCGACTACCTGGCGGTGGCACCCCAGGTGGTGCGGGTGGCGCTGGACGTACCGCTGCCGAGGCTGGTCACCGAACTGCCACCGGTGCCGGTCGACGAGGATCGGCTACTGACCCTCGCCGAACAGTGGAACCTCGCCGGCTCCTGCCGCCGCCTGATCGAGGCGATCAGCACCGTGCAGTGACCTGTCCGGGCAGCATCCCGGTCAGGATGCGGCGTGGTAGGCCAGGATGCCCCGGTTGACGGCAGTCATCGCGGCGCGGGCGGTGGAGCGCAGGTCGCTGGAGGCACCACCCGAGTCCGAGACCTGCCCCAACAGGTCGACCACCTGCCGCGCCCAGCGGACGAAGTCACCGGCCGGCATCTCTCCGTCGAGGTCATGCCCGCTGGCCAGCACCTTGGCCAGCGGCTCACCCCGGGCCCAGCGGTAGATCGGCCAGACAAACCCGAGATCCGGCTCCCGGGTCACCTCCAGCCCACGAGACGCCTCGTCGGACTCGATTTCGGACCAGAGCTGCAACGTTGCGTCGACCGCTTCGGCCACCGGGCCCCGGGGCACGGAGGCCCGCTCGTCGGTGTCCCGCCGGGCCTCGTACACGATCACCGATATCGCAGCGGCCAGTTCCGACGGGGACAGCCCGTCCCACACCCCGCGGCGTAGGCACTCAGCCACCAGCAGGTCGGTCTCGGTCCAGATCCGGCCGAGCATCCGGCCGGCATCGGTGACCCCGCCCTCCGGGGCCAGGTAGCCGCGCGCGGTGAGCAGGGCGCAGATCCGGTCGAAGGTACGGGCCAGCGAGCCGGTCCGTCCCGAGACCCGCTGGCGCAGCTCGTCGGTGTCCCGGTCCAGCCGTCGCCGCCGCTCGGCCCAGCGAGCGTGCTCCTCCCGCTCTGGGCAGGCATGACAGGGGTGCCGGCGCAGCTCGGCACGCAACTCGGTCAGTCGATGGTCCTCGCCGTTACTTCGGGCCCGGCCAGCCCGACGGCGCGGATGCCGGTCCAGCCCGGTCGCGATGACCGCTGCTGCCAGGTCCCGGCGGGCAGCCGGTGAGCGCGGGTTGAAGTGCCGAGGCACCCGAATCCGGGCCAGCACCTCGGCCGGACTGGTGAAGTCACCCGGGGTGACCCGCCCGGCCCACCGGTCCTGGGTCAGCACCAGTGGACGCGGCTCACCGAAGCCACCACCGCCCGGCTCGAGCACCACGGCCAGACCGGACCGACGGCCCGACGGGACCCGGATCACGTCACCGATCCGCAGTCGCTCCAGCGAGGCGATCGCATCAGCCTTGCGCTGGGCCTGTCCCTGCCGGGCCAGCGCCCGTTCCCGTTCCCCGATCGCCAGCCGCAGCCCGAAGTACTCCCCGAAGTCGCCGTGGTGGCATTCGGCCTCGACCTCGTACGCCTCCATGGTCTCGACGTTGCGCTGTACCTGCCGGGCCAGTCCCACCACCGATCGGTCGGCTTGGAACTGCGCGAACGACGACTCCAGCAGCGCGCGCGCCGGTTCGGCACCGACCGAGCCGACCAGGTTGACCGCCATGTTGTACGACGGCCGGAAGCTCGACCGAAGCGGATAGGTACGGGTGGAGGCCAGGCCAGCGACGTGCCGGGGGTCGACCTCCGGGGACCAGACGACGACCGCATGCCCCTCGACGTCGATGCCCCGCCGCCCGGCCCGGCCGGTCAGTTGGGTGTACTCCCCCGGCGTCAGGTCGACGTGTGCCTCGCCGTTGAACTTGACCAGTCGTTCGAGCACCACGCACCGGGCTGGCATGTTGATGCCGAGGGCCAGCGTCTCGGTGGCGAAGACTGCCTTGACCAGACCACGTACGAACAGTTCCTCGACCACCTCCTTGAACGCGGGCAGCATGCCGGCGTGGTGGGCGGCCAGTCCCCGCTCCAGCCCGTCGAGCCATTCCCAGTAGCCGAGCACCGACAGGTCCTCACCGGGGATGGTGGTGATCCGGCTCTCCACCACGTGCCGGATCTCGGCCCGCTCGTCGGGGGTGGTCAGCCGCAGGCCAGCCGCCAGGCACTGTTGTACGGCGGCAGCGCAGCCGGCTCGGCTGAAGATGAACAGGATCGCCGGAAGCAGTCCTTCCCGGTCCAGCCGTTCGACCACGTCGGCCCGTAGCGGGCCGCGCCAGCGGGGCCCGCGACGATTCCAGCCTGGCCCCGGCCCGCCGGAGGCAGCGTCGCCGAGTTCCAGCCGGCGCATGGTCTCCCGGGTGTAACGCAGCAGTTCCGGATGTACGTCGTGCTTGCGAGCGGCGTCGGCGTCGTGGAACAGGTCGAACATCCGCCGGCCGACCAGCATGTGCTGCCACAGCGGCACCGGCCGGTGCTCGCTGACCACGACCTCGGTCTCCCCCCGGACGGTGACCAGCCACTCGGCGAACTCCTCGGCGTTGGAGACGGTCGCCGACAGGGACACCAGGGTCACCGACGGCGGAAGGTGGATGATCACCTCCTCCCAGACCCCGCCCCGGAACCGGTCGGCGAGGTAGTGCACCTCGTCCATGACCACGTAGGCGAGGCCATCCAGGGTGGCCGAGCCGACGTAGAGCATGTTGCGCAGCACCTCGGTGGTCATCACCACCACCGGCGCGTCGCCGTTGATCGCGTTGTCGCCGGTCAGCAGCCCCACCTGGTCGGCACCGTAACGGTCCACCAGGTCGTGGTACTTCTGGTTGGAGAGCGCCTTGATCGGGGTGGTGTAGAAGCATTTGCGCAGCGGGGCGGTGGCCGCCGTAGCGACGTCTTCGGCCGACGGGGCCTCAGCGGTATCTCCGGCCGACGGGGCGTGCGCGGCAGCGGTCAGCTGACGGGTGCGACCACCGGTGGCCTGGTTGGCGCGCAGGGCGAGATGTACCGCGAACTCCCCGACGACCGTCTTACCGGCACCGGTCGGAGCACAGACGAGCACCCCGCTTCCCCGTTCCAGCGCCTGACATGCCTCACGCTGGAAATCATCAAGATCAAACCCGAGATCGAGGGCAAACTCCTCCAACGCGGGAAACATGTTGGCCTGCGCGGCCCGGCGGCGCGCCGCGGCGTACCGCTCGGCGGGGCTCGACATGAACCCAAGATTAGTGCGTGCCGAGCAACTCCATGCGGCCAGGCCGTCGGAGAGCCCTGTCCGACCCGGTCGGTAGGGTGCACCACGTGCCGGACCATGCCGAACCCCCCATGCCGCGTACGCCGAGCGGATCCGCCAGCAACCCGCACCCGGTGCCCCCGCGCCGGCCGGTTGACGCGGTGCTCTTCGACTTCCACGGCACGCTCGCCCAGGTGGAAGACCCAGTCGGCTGGGTCATGGCCGGTGCCACCGCGTGCGGAGCCACCCTGGACCGGGTCCGGGCCACCTCGCTCGCCGACCGTCTGATCACCGCCGGCCGGGCGGGCGGTCCACTGCCGACCCGGGTTCCTCCGCACCTGGCCGAGGTGTGGGCCGACCGGGATCTCTACTCGTACGCCCACCGGGAGGCATACGTCGGTCTGGCGGCCACCGTCGCGACCAACATCGAAGGGCTCGCCGACGCCCTCTACGACCGGCTGCTGGGTCCCGAGGGCTGGTTGCCCTACACCGATACCGCCCCGACGTTGCGCGCGCTGAAGGCAGCCGGCGTGCCGGTGGCGGTGGTCAGCAACATCGGCTTCGACATCCGGCCGCTCTTCGCCGCCTGGGGGCTCGACGACCTGATCGACGCCTTCGTGCTGTCGTACGAGGTGGGTCGCTGCAAGCCCGATCCGGGGATCTTCCTGCGCGCCTGCGGAATGCTGGGGGTGGACCCGGAGCGGGCGCTGATGGTCGGGGACACCCCGGCCGACGCCGGGGCGGTACGCGCCGGGCTCGCCACCCTGGTGCTGCCCGCCGCCGAGGCTGGCCTCGCCAACGGTCTGAGCGCCGCGCTGGCCCTCGCCCTGCCGGCGGAGTGACCCGGCGCCTGGCGACGATCCGGTCCCGGTGTAGCCGATCCAGTAATCGAGTGCGGCGATCGGCTGAGGAGACCCAGAATCTCCTGATGCTGCACAACGAGGTCATGGACTACTACCGGCAGGGTGGCGAGCGCGACCGGCTGACGGCCGGCGAGGGACGGTTGGAATATCTGCGCACCTGGGACGTGCTCACCCGGGTGTTGCCGCCCGCGCCCGCCACCGTGCTGGACGTGGGTGGCGCGACCGGTGTCTACGCCGGCCCGCTGGCCCAGGCGGGATACACCGTCCACGTCGTGGACCCCATCACGGAGCACGTGTCGGCCGCTGGTGCCCTGGCCGGCGTGACCTCGGCCGTCGGCGACGCTCGGGCGCTACCGGTGCCCGACGCCAGTGTGGACGCGGTGCTGCTGCTGGGGCCGCTCTACCACCTACTCACCCGCGCCGAGCGAGTCCAGGCCTGGCGGGAGGCGGCCCGGGTGGTACGCCCGAACGGCCCAGTCGTGGGTGCGACGATCAGCCGGTTCGCCTCGTTCTTCGACGGCTTCACCAAGGGCTACTTCGCCGACCCACGGTTCGAGCCGATCGTCGACCGTACGCTCGTTGACGGGGTGCACCGCAACGACGACAGCACGGACCAGGGCTGGTTCACCACCGCCTACTTCCACCGGCCAGAGGAGATCCCCAGCGAGGTGACCGACGCGGGGCTGGCGTTGGAGCGCCTGGTGGCAGTGGAGAGCCCAGTGCGGCTCTCCGGTCCCCGACTGGCGGAGATCCTCGCCGACTCCGGGGCGACCGACCTGCTGTTGCGCAAGCTACGTGAAATCGAGGCCGAACCGAGCATGCTCGGTGCCAGCGGTCATCTGCTCGCTGTCGCCCGCCGCCGGTCGAACCCACCGATATCCGTCGACCCGGACGGGTCAGCGCAGCAACCGTAGCGCCCCCGGTACGGCCGTCACGGTCACCGGCAGCCGGGTGATCCGCTCACCGTCGGCATATCCGACGATCTCCTCGGCGTGTAGTTCGACGGTGCGCGCACGGTAGGTCTGCACCTGCGGGTGTGTCACGTGGGTGCCCTGGTAGACCTGCGGCTTGATCCGCACCAGGGTGCTCCGGCTGACCGCCCCGGCGACCACCACGTCCAGTTGCCCGTCGGCGGGATCAGCCATCGGGCAGATCCGCATCCCACCGCCGTAGCTGGCACAGTTGCCGACCGCCACCAGCACCGCGTCGAACTGGTGCTCCTCCTCCCCGTTCAGGCGCAGCGTGTAGCGACGGGGCCGGAGCCGGGCCAGCTCGACCAGGATGGCCAGGTCGTAGCGGCGGGGCCCGCGCGGCCAGCTCATCCGATTGGCCCGCTCGTTGACGATTGCGTCGAAGCCTGCGGCCAGCACCGTGCCGTACCAGTGCTGGTCGCCGTCGGCCCCGGTCAACCGGGCCAGGTCCAGGGCCTGGGTCCGGTTGGCAGCCAGCGCGGCGGCGATCATGTCGGTCGCGGCGAGCGGGTCGGCCGGATATCCGGCCTCGACGGCGAAGTCGTTGCCGGTGCCGGCCGGCACCGGACCGAACGCCACCCGGCTACCGGCAACGGCCTGCATGGCCAGGTGGCTGGTGCCGTCACCGCCGACGGTAACCAGGGCGGCGGCCCCGTCTCGGACCGCATCGCGACATGCCGCCCGCGCCTCGTCCGGGGTGTCGGCCGCCAACAGTCGTACGTCCCGACCGGCTACGCCGAGTCGCTCCAACACGGCAGGCAACAGCAGTCGACGCCGGCCTCGGCCCGCGGTGGGATTGGCCAGTACGGCCACCGGGCCGTCGAGGAGCCCGCCGTCAGGCACGGCACCGGCGAGATGATCGTGTACGGTCACGGCGAGCACGGTACCGCCTCACCGGTACGGTGCTCGCCGCGTGGGCTTCGAACGACGACCTGATCAGGTCATGTCGTCGTAGCGTCGATCGATCGGAGTCGGCGCGGATACCGGGGCGCCCGGGCCGATCGCCTCGCTCACCTCGACCGGTTCCGGGGCCTCGACCGGTTCCGAGGGCTCAGCCAGCGGCGACGCCTCGTCGTCAGCCAACCCCGCATCTTTTTCCTTGCCACGGCCACGTCGCCGATCGTTGAGGAACGCCACTCCTACGGCAATGAAGTAGAGCAGGGAGAGCGCCGCAGCAAGCAGGGTCATGCCAAACGGGCCGGGGTCCGGGGTGGCAACGGCGGCGAACGCGAAGCACAGGAAGACGATCACCCGCCACCAGCTCAACAGGCGTCGGGCACTCACCACACCGGTGAAGTTCAGCATCAGCAGCACAAGCGGGAACTCGAACCCGACCCCGAACAACAGGATCATGCTGGTGACGAACGAAATGTAGCGGGTCACCTCCAACTGCGAGTCGAGACCGGCGACACCGGCCTCGAGCAGGAAGGCGAGCCCCTTGTCCACCACGACGTAGGCGAGTGTGGCACCGCCGACGAACAGCGGCGCGGCAATCGCCGTAAAGACGTAGGCCCACTTGCGCTCGTGCCGGTGCAACCCCGGAGCGATGAACGCCCAAAGCTGGTAGAGCCACACCGGCCCGCCCACGATCAGGCCGACCCAGAGGGCGAGCTTCAGCTTCAGGACGAAGCTGTCGGTGGGCGCCAGCAGGATGAAGTTCTGGCAGGTGCCGTCTGGCAGGGTCTTGCCGGGCAGATTGCAGTAGGGCTGCTTGAGTAGTTCGAAGACCCAATCGGCGAGGATGAACCCTACGATCAGGCCCGCAACGATGCCCAGGGACGCCACGAACAAGCGCGAGCGCAACTCGCGAAAGTGCTCGATGAGGGACATCGAGCCATCGGCGGCCCGCGCGAAGTTGCTCGGACCGCGCTTGCGGAGGGCGAACCGCACGGTTACCGGGCCTCTCGAATCAGTGGTTGTCGCGGATGCGCTGCGGGTCGTTGACCGGCGGTGCGGGCGGCTGGTAACCGGGCTGGTGCACGCTGGTCGGGTGGACGACGTTGTCCGGCTGCAGCGGCTGGCGACCGTGCTGCGCGTCGGCCTTCTCGGCCAGGTCCTTGTCGTCGTCGGCGAGGCTCTTCGTCTCCGCCTTGATGATCCGCAGCGACCGGCCCAGCGAACGGGCCGCATCCGGGAGCCGCTTCGCGCCGAACAGCAGGATCAGCACGACCACGAGCACGATGATGTGCCACGGCTTGAGGGCACCCATGAGAAGCTCCTGTTGATCTTTGGGGGAACGTGAGGAGTAACCAGTCCATCGTACGTGTGTCGACGGCCCGCGCCACCCGCCGGGCGTAGGACAGTTTCGCCCGGTCGGTGCAGTCTTGACCAAGGTCGACTGTCCCGTCAACCAGGGCACCGTCCCAATTTGTCGGTTCGTGGGTCGTCCTGGCCAACCCGATACCGCTACGGTCAGCTACCGCTTCGCCTTGATGACGGCGATCCGCTGCTGCACGGTCCCGGCCTCCTCTTGCAGGTTGGCCAGCCGTTCCTGCAGCGCGAAGGCGCGCGTCTGCAACGACTCCGCCTCGGCCTGGCGGCGTTGCAGATTGCGCACCGCCCGACCGAGCGGGTGCAGCCGGGCAAGGACCGGCCGAATCGCCAGAACCAGTACGACCAGCGCGAGCAACACCACCGCGAGCACGATCCACTTCACCACGTCGGCCAGCCTAGTGCCCGACGGTGACCGGCGCTGGATCGGCCAAGCGCGACACCGGCTGGGCGTACGCGTCCAACGCTGCCGCCGCCTGGTCCCGTACCCGTACCGCCAGCTCGGGTGGAGACACCACGGTGGCGTCCGGGCCGAGACCGAGCACAAACCGGCGCGCCCAGTCCAGATCGCTGACCCGCAGCGAGACCAGCCACTCCTCACCCGCGTCCGGCTCGACCCGTTCGCACGGGTAGTACTCGGTGATCCACCGGCCGCCCCGACCGACGCGGAGCGTCACCAGGGGCAGGTCCGGTGCAGGGCGGAAGATCCCGGCACGAAGATCGTGCAACTGAGCCTGATCCGGGGGGATGGCAGGCTCGTCGAGCTCGTCGAGGGCATCGATCCGGTCGGTACGGAACAGGCGCATCGCCTCCGCCTGTCGGCACCATGCCTCGAGGTATGCCTGCCCGCTGATCACCAGCACCCGTACCGGGTCGATCACACGTTCGGTCGTCTCGTCCCGGGCCGCCGTGTAGTAGGTGATCCGCAGTGCCCGTTGTCGCTGCACCGCACTCCGCAGTGCCTCGACCCGGTCGCCGTCCCCGGTGCCCGACATCCGGACGGTCACCGGCGCGTCGGCGAGGTCCCCGGCGGCATGCTCAATCTTGGCCAGGGCCCGGTCGATGGCGTCCCGGTTGGCCATTCCCGGCGTCTCGGCGAGCATTCGTAGCGCCACCACCAGCGCCAGTGCCTCGTCCGGGGTCAACCGCAACGGACGGTCGATGCCCGCGTCGTAGGTGATGGTCACCCGGTCACCGTCGAAGGCCATGTCGATCAGGTCACCGGGCCCGTAGCCGGGCAGTCCGCAGACCCAGAGCAGTTCCAGATCCTCGCGTAGCTGCCGCTCACTGATTCCGAGGTCGCCAGCGGCCTCGGCCAGCTCGATCCCGGGCCGGGCGAGCAGGTAGGGCACCAGGTTGAGGAGTCGGGCCAGCCGGTCGGCCGAGGCGCGCGAGCCGCCCCCGCGCTGCGTCGGAGCACTCATCTCGTCCCCCCGTCGGTCCGCCACCTGCCGGTGGCGATCACCTCGTCGTGCCGGGCGGTGATCTCCTTCAACCGCTGGATGACCGCCTCGCGTACCTCGGGCGGGTCCAGCACCCGCACATCGGGACCGTAGCGGACCAGTTGACCGGCGAGCGACTCGACATCGGCGTACGGAAGGAGCAGTTCGTCGCCCTCGACGGCGGGGCGAATCTCCTGGGCCCAGCGGCGCAGTCCGACGGCCCGGCCCGTGGGCACCAGGACGATGGCCCGGCCGGTCTGCTCAACCGGCCCGGACCAGCGGGCCACGTGGCTGATCAGATCGACATCGGTCGGGGCCACGAAGGCACCCGGTCGGCCGGTGGCCCGGACCTGGCCGACGATGCGGGACAGCCGGAAGCAACGGGTGGCGTCCCGGTCCAGGTCGTGACCGACGACGTACCACCGGCCCCGCCAGCAGACCACCCCCCAGGGCTGCAACCGCCGACTGGTGGAGGCATCGTCGTCGGGCACCCGGTATTCGAAGGTGACTGTCCGCCGTTGCCTGGCTGCCGACGTGAGCGGCGCGAACGCCGGGTCGACGGTGACCACCGGCTCCATGCCCAGGGTGGCCTCCGGGTCCACGTCGATACCGGCGGCCCGGAGCTTGGCCAGTCCGGAGGAGGCCGCCGCCGCCAGTCCCGCGTGTTGCCAGAGCCGAGCGGCGATACCGACCGCTGCCGCCTCGTCAGGTTCGAGCGGAATGTCGGGTAGGGCGTACTCCCGGTGCGCGATCCGGTAACCCGGTTCGGTGTCGAAGACGCTGGCCGTACCGGTCTCCAGCGGCACTCCCAGCTCCCGCAGTTCGGCCTTGTCCCGCTCGAACTTGCGCTGGAATGCCTCGTGGTCGCGAATATCGTCCGGATCGTGTTCATAGCCCGGTACGGTCGCGGCGATCTGCGCGGCGGTGAGGAACCGCCGCGTAGACAGCAGGCAGATCACCAGGTTGACCAGGCGTTCGGTGCGGGTCCGCGACACGTGCATGACGCTAGCAGTGCGCGGTTACCGGCCGTACACCCGTGCCGCCCGGTTTCGGCCTTCCGCTCACTGTGCTGGCAGACCTTCCGCCCCCGCTGTCGGATCCGGTGGTCAGCCGGCTAGCGTGCCGAACATGGTGCGATGGCGGTCGGGCACGGTGACAGCGGTACGGCGGAGCTGGCGCGGGGCGATGGAACTGGATGTTGCCCTGCCCGACGGCACCCAACTGCGGGCCCTGGCCTACCCCGAGCTGGTCGGCACAGCCGAGCCCGGTGACCGGGTGCTGCTCAACGTTGGCGCGCTGGTGATGGGGCTGGGCACCGGCGGTTACGCACTGGTGGTGGCGCTGCCCGACCGGCTGCCCGCCGACCCTCCGGGTGCCGGCGACAGCCGTGACACCGGGCACCTGGTCAAGGCCCGATACACCCCGCTACAGCCGATCATGCTCGGCGTCGACGAGGAAGCCTCGCCGCACCGGGCCGTACTCGCCGACGCCGACGACCTGGCGGGGCTGCCGGTGGTCACCGCCGATCTGCACTCCGCCCTGCCGGCGATCGTCGCCGGCATCCGCACCGACGCTCCCGCGGCCCGGATCGCGTACGTGATGACCGACGGCGGTGCCCTGCCGGCCTGGTTCTCCCGGACCCTCGACGGCCTTCGGGAGGAGCTGGTCGGAACGGTCACCGTCGGTCAGGCGTTCGGTGGCGACCTGGAGGCGACCAACATCCACAGCGGGCTACTGGCGGCCCGGCACGTCCTTGGCGCGGACATCGTCGTGGTCGCCCAGGGGCCGGGCAACCTGGGCACCGGTACCCGGTGGGGCTTCTCCGGCGTCGCCGTGGGCGAAGCGGTCAACGCCACGGCCACGCTCGGTGGTCGTCCGATCGGCTCACTGCGGGTCTCCGACGCTGACCTTCGCCCCCGGCACCAGGGGCTGTCCCACCACAGCGTCACCGCCTACGGCCGGGTCGCGCTCGCCCCGGCCGAGCTGGTGGTGCCGGTCGGTCTACCGACGGAGCTGGCGGCCGCCGTGGACGAGGCGCTGGTCCCGTTGGCTGCGCGTCACGAGGTCGTCCGGGTCGGCACCGAAGGACTGGACACCGCGTTGCGGTCGACCCTGGTCCCGCTCTCGACGATGGGTCGCGGCCTGGACGCCGACTACGCCTACTTCCTCACCGCTGCCGCCGCCGGCCGGTATGCGGCACGGGTGGCCGGTTGAGCCAGCAGATCGAGACGGGCCGGCCGGCCTCGCGCAGGAAAACCACCGGCTGGCTCAGACCATGAAGATCAGGGCGAGCCACCCGCCCACGATCAGTATCAGGGCCGCCGCGAGCACCCAGGTTGGCACGGTGTATTCGCCCCGCCGGTTGCGGGCGATCTCGTCGGAGATCTTCTGGCGGCGGCGCTCGACCCAGCTCCGGCGGGCCTCGAAGGGGCCACGTCGTTCGCGGTCGGAAGGTTCATTAGAGGCCATAGCGCGCCCAGCCTACCGGGCCGGCCCGGATGCCGATGGAGCACCCGAGCCGGCGACCGTGGGCTACATGCTCGCGATCAAGCGCTCCACCCGCTCGTCGTACGCCCGGAACGGGTCCTTGCAGAGCACGGTGCGCTGCGCCTGGTCGTTCAGCTTCAGGTGCACCCAGTCCACGGTGAAGTCGCGACGCTTCTCCTGGGCGTGCCGGATGAACTCGCCCCGCAGCCGGGCCCGGGTGGTCTGCGGTGGGGTCTCCTTGGCTTCGAAGATCTCCGGATCGGTGGCGATCCGGTCGACCTGGCCGCGTCGTTCGAGGAGACCGTAGAGGCCCCGCCCCCGACGCAGGTCGTGGTAGGCGAGATCCATCTGGGCGACCCGGGGATGCGACAGCGGCAGGTCGTGCTTGGCCTGGTAACGCTCGATCAGCCGCAGCTTGGTCACCCAGTCGATCTCCCGGGCCACCGGTTCGAGGTCGCCGGTCTCGATCGCCCGAAGCACCCGACCCCAGAGCTCGACCACCCGCTTGGCGGTCTGGTCACCACCCCGACGTTCGACGAACTCGGTGGCCCGGGCCAGATACTCCTGCTGGATCTCCAGGGCGCTGATCTCCTTGTTGGAGGCGAGTCGCACCTTGCGGCGACCGGTGATGTCGTGAGAAACCTCCCGGATGGCCCGGATCGGGTTCTCCAGGGACAGGTCCCGCATCGCCACGCCCGCCTCGATCATGCGGAGCACGATGTCCGCGCTGCCCACCTTGAGCAGCGTCGTCACCTCGTTCATGTTCGAGTCGCCGACGATGACGTGCAGCCGGCGGTAGCGTTCGGCGTCGGCGTGCGGCTCATCCCGGGTGTTGATGATCGGCCGGCTTCGGGTGGTCGCCGACGAGACGCCTTCCCAGATGTGTTCGGCCCGCTGGGAGAGGCAGTAGACCGCGCCACGCGGGGTCTGTAGCACCTTTCCGGCACCGCAGATGAGCTGCCGGGTCACCAGGAACGGGATCAGCACGTCGGCCAGCCGGCCGAATTCCCCGTGCCGGGAGACCAGGTAGTTCTCGTGGCAGCCGTAGGAGTTGCCGGCCGAGTCGGTGTTGTTCTTGAACAGGTAGATCTCGCCAGCGATGCCCTCGTCGTGCAGCCGTTTCTCGGCGTCGATGAGCAGCCCCTCCAGGATCCGCTCGCCGGCCCGGTCGTGGGTGACCAGATCGGCGACCGAGTCGCACTCGGGGGTCGCGTACTCCGGATGGGAGCCGACATCGAGATAGAGCCGGGCACCGTTACGTAGGAAGACGTTGCTGGACCGGCCCCAGGACACCACCCGTCGAAAGAGGTAGCGGGCTACCTCATCCGGGGAGAGCCGCCGTTGTCCACGGTAGGTACAGGTGACGCCGTACTCGGTTTCGAGGCCGAAGATTCGCCGTTCCATGATGAGACATTAGCCGCCCGAAGCCGTCATTGGTCACTGTCTCAGCGGGACATCTTGACCACGGGTGACGAAAACTCCCGGGACATACGCCAACATTCCGGCTCGTACGCCTCATGCCGTACGTGGTGGCAGCCGAGTTCGGCGCATGCCACACGTGGTGGCAGCCGGGTCCGGCTCAGCGGAGCAGGTCGAGGAGATACTCGCCGTACCCGCTCTTGGTCAGCGGCAGGGCGAGCGCGCGCAGCTGGTCGTCGTCGATCAGCCCAGCCCGCCACGCCTCCTCCTCCACGCACCCGATCTTCATGCCCTGCCGTTCCTCGATCACCCGAACGAACTCGGCGGCCTGCATCATCGATGCGAAGGTTCCGGTGTCCAGCCACGCGGTGCCCCGGTCGAGCACCGTCACGGTCAGCTCGCCCAACTCGCGGTACGCCTCGTTGACCCCGGTGATCTCCAGCTCGCCCCGGGCACTCGGGGTGAGCTTCCGGGCGATCTCGACCACCTTGTTGTCATAGAAGTAGAGCCCCGGGACCGCGTACCGGGACTTCGGCGTGGCCGGCTTCTCCTCGATCGACAGCACCCGCCCGTCGTCGTCGAAGTCGACCACGCCGTACGCCTCGGGATTGGCCACTGGATAGGCGAAGACCCGCCCGCCGACCAGCCCGTTGTGGTCGGCGAGCTGCCGCCCCAGGCCGACCCCGTGGAAGATGTTGTCGCCGAGGATCAACGCGACGGACTCGTCGCCGATGAAGTCCGCCCCCAGAACGAACGCCTGGGCGATGCCCTCCGGTCGGGCCTGTACGACGTACTCCAGGCTGAGGCCGAACTGGCTACCATCCCCCAGCAGCCGCTGGAACTGCGGCTGGTCCTCGGGCGTGGTGATCACCAGGATCTCCCGGACCCCCGCCATGATCAGCGTGGAGAGCGGGTAATAGATCATCGGCTTGTCGAAGATCGGCATAAGCTGCTTCGACACTGCTCGGGTGATCGGCCACAACCGGGAGCCGGTGCCACCGGCGAGAAGGATTCCGCGCACTCGGGGAGCCTACCCGCACTCCGAGAGCAGTGACGCGAAGCGTCGGCACGCGGACGCTGCCCGGCCACTGACCGTCACGTCGCGTAGACTCCCGATCCCGTGAGGATCCTCGTTACCGGCGGAGCCGGATTCATCGGGTCTGAGTACGTACGGATGCTGTTGACCGGCACAGGACCACACCCGGCACCTAGCTCCGTAACCGTCCTCGACAAGCTCACCTACTCGGGCAACCGAGCCAATCTCGATCCGGTCGCCGATGATCCCCGGCTACGGTTCGTGGTGGGCGATATCTGCGACCCGGAGATCGTCGATCAGGTGGTCGCCGATCACGACGTCATCGTGCACTTCGCCGCAGAATCGCATGTCGACCGCTCGATCCACGGTGCCGCCCCGTTCGTCACCACCAACGTACTGGGGACGCAGACCCTCCTCGACGCGGCGTTGCGGCACGGCACCGGCCGGTTCGTGCACGTCTCCACCGACGAGGTCTACGGCTCGATCGACGAGGGCTCCTGGACCGAGGAGTGGCCGCTGTCGCCAAACTCCCCGTACTCCGCCTCGAAGGCCGGTTCCGACCTGCTCGCCCTGGCGTACCACCGGACCCACGGCATGGACGTGGTACTCACCCGCTGCTCCAACAACTACGGGCCGTACCAGTTCCCGGAGAAGGTCATCCCGCTGTTCGTCACCAACCTGCTCGACGGCGGCACCGTGCCCCTGTACGGCGATGGGGGCAACGTGCGGGACTGGCTGCACGTACACGACCACTGCGTCGGTATCGCGCTGGTCCAGGACAAGGGCCGGCCGGGCGAGGTCTACCACATCGGCGGCGGCACCGAGCTGACCAACCGCGAGCTGACCGGGCGGTTGCTCGACGCCTGCGGCGTGGGGTGGGACCGGGTCGTCCCGGTCGCCGACCGCAAGGGGCACGACCGCCGCTACTCGCTGGACATCACGAAGATCAGTAGCGAACTCGGGTACGCCCCGAGCGTCGACCTGGAGCGTGGTCTCGCCGAAACCGTCCAGTGGTACCGCGAGAACCGGGACTGGTGGCAGCCGTTGAAGGCGCGAGCCGGCCACGGTCCGGCCGCGTGACCGCTCCAGCCCGGTGGCTGGTCACCGGTGCCGGCGGCATGCTGGGCCGGGACCTGGTCACCGCACTCACCGACCGCGTCGACCGCCCGGTCACCGCCGCCACCCGGGCGGAGTTGGACCTGACCGACGAGTCCGCGGTCCGCTCCGCTGTCGCCGGCCACTCCGTGGTGGTCAACGCCGCCGCCTGGACCGACGTCGACGGTGCCGAGACCCGAGAGGCGGAGGCTACCGCAGTCAACGGGGACGGGGTGGCGAACCTGGCCCGGGCGTGCGCCGAGAGCGGTGCCCGGCTCGTACACGTCTCCACCGACTACGTCTTTCCCGGCGACGCCACCGCACCGTACGCGGAGGATGCCCCCACCGCGCCGATCAACGCCTACGGCCGGAGCAAGCTGGCCGGGGAGCTGGCGGTCGCCAAGTTCCTGCCCGACACCGGCTACGTGGTACGGACTGCGTGGCTCTACGGCGCACACGGCCCCAACTTCGTCGCCACGATGCTGCGGCTGGCAGCCGAACGCGACCATCTCGACGTGGTCGACGATCAACTGGGGCAACCCACCTGGTCGTACCGGCTGGCTGAGCGACTGGTGGAACTCGGCGAGGCGGCGCTGGCCGGCCGGGCAGCCGCCGGCACCTATCACGGCACCGCTTCCGGTCAGACCAGCTGGTATGGCCTGGCCAGAGCGATATTCGAACTCGCCGATCTCGATCCCGAGCGGATCCGTCCGATAACCAGTGACCGCTATCCACGGCCCGCGAAGCGGCCAGCGTACAGTGTGCTGGGTCACGCTCGGTGGTCAGCGGCCAGACTTCCGCCGCTACCGCATTGGCGCGTGACGCTGGCTGAGGCACTCCCCCTGTCCGGCCTGCTCACCTCTCGGAAGGTCGCATGAAGCTCACCCTGATCACAGCGCTGACCGGGCTCGTCCTGGTCGCGGCAATCGTGGAACTGCTGCGCCGCCGCCAGCTCCGCGAGAAGTACGCCCTGCTCTGGCTGGGCGTCGGGCTGCTCGTCATCCCGCTGGCCATCTTCCCCAAGCTGCTGGACCGGCCGGCCGAGCTGATCGGCGCGAAGTCCGGGGTCAGCCTCGTCCTGTTCCTCGGCATCGTCTTCCTCCTGCTGATGTGCGTACACCTGAGTTGGGAGGTCAGCCGACTGGAGGAGGAAACCCGGACCATCGCGGAGGATCTCGCCCTACTTCGGGCGGAAATCGACCACCGTCAGCAGCTCGAGACCGAAGTGATGGCGCGCAATGATTAACAACAAGCGGGTCCTTATCGTCATCCCCGCACTCAACGAGGCGGGCTCGATCGGCGACGTGGTCCGTGAGGTCCGCGGCGAGCTGCCCACAGTGGACGTACTCGTCGTCGATGACGGCTCGACCGACCGTACCTCCCAGGTCGCGGCGTCCGCTGGTGCCGTCGTGGCGAAGCTGCCCTTCAACCTCGGCGTCGGCGGAGCCATGCGGCTGGGTTACCGGTACGCCCGGGAACACGATTACGACGTCGCGATCCAGGTTGACGCGGACGGCCAGCACGATCCGCGCTACATTCCGAAACTGGTGGACGCCCTCGACACCGCCGACCTGGTGATCGGTGCCCGGTTCGCTGGTGAGGGGGACTACCGGGTCCGCGGCCCCCGCCGCTGGGCGATGATCATGCTTTCCGGCGTGATCTCCCGGGTCGCCGGTACCCGGCTGACTGACACCACCTCGGGGTTCCGGGCGGCCAACCGCAAGCTCATCGACATGTTCGCCACCTGGTACCCGGTGGAGTACCTCGGCGACACGGTCGAGACGCTCGTACACACCGCACGACGTGGCCATCAGGTCCGTCAGGTGCCGGTGGCCATGCGTAAGCGGATGGCCGGCAACCCCAGTCAGTCCCCGGCCAAGGCGATGATCTACCTGGGCCGCGCGTTCGCCGTACTACTCCTGGCCCTCGTCCGTAGGTGACATGAAACGTCTGCTCAACCTGCTACCCCCCGGAACGATCGCGGTCGGCGGCGGCCTTGCCCTACTCGGTGCCGCCTCCTACGTCCACCTCGGGGTCGCGGGACATCAGCTCGACGACAGCGACTACTCGTCGCTGTCCGTGTTGTGGTCCATCGTGTTCACCATCGGGCTGGGCCTGTTCATGCCGATCGAGCAGGAGGTGGCCCGGCTGGTGGCCACCCGGCGCACCGACGGCCTCCCCCCGGGACCCGTGCTGGCGCGGGGGGGGGGGGGGGGGGGCGCGCGCGCAGCGGGGTGTTGTCGTGGGTAGAGGTCCGCCCC